>JBKJMP010000222.1:0-4953 GCA_046596395.1 Gemmatimonadaceae bacterium | reverse complement strand
GTTGTCGGAGTCGCCGTCGCGCGCTGGCGACATCGTCGGGGTCCAACTCGGCGGTGCCGGAGGAGCGAACACGTCAGAACGTCGCGCCACTTGGCAACTGACGAACGAGACCTCCTGGATGACTCGGGACGGCGGTCACAAATTTCAGCTGTTTGGCGACGTGTCGGTGACTCACCTCAGCGTGGATAACGCCTCAATCCCCGTCGGACGATTTCTGTTCGAGTCGCTCGCGGATTTCGCTGCAGGAAGGGCCAGTGTGTTCACGCGTACGCTCGGCGCTCAAGGCGGGAGTGGTCGGATGACGCAATTTGCCATCGGCGTGAGCGATATCGCGAAGCGCCGCACCGCGGCGAAGGCCGCCGATCGTCCCGTGCAGGATGGCGGCCTCACGCTCCAGTACGGGGCCCGCCTGGAGATGCAGCGGTTCACTCCAGTACCGCCGCTCAATCCGGCGCTCCGTTGGACATTCGGAATCCGTACCGACGGCGTGCCCGACGCACTGACTGTGTCGCCCATGCTCGGGTTTACGTGGAACACGGGCACATATCGGGAAGACACCGCGTTGGGTTGGTACGCGGCCGACCGCCATTTGCTAACCGGCGGAATTCGCGAGTATCGCGGGACGCTCTCTCCTTCGAGTGTTTGGCACACCGGGCGACGCAGCGGCCTGGCAGCAGCGCCGCAGGTGATCGAGTGCATCGGAGTCTCAAGCCCGGCACCAGACTGGATTGCATATGCGGCTGGAGTTGTGCCCGCCGCATGCGAAGACGGTGCGGATCCGAGCCTCTCGCAGTCCGCGCCGCACGCGTCGGTGTTTTCGCCGTCGTTCGCGGCGCCGCGAAGCTGGCGGGCGGAGGTCAATTGGCGTATGCGGGCATCAGGCAGGTTGTACATGATCGCCGGCTCGAGTTTCTCGCTGAACAACGGCATCGTGGAGCAGTACGACCTCAATTTTGACGGGCGTCCGAAGGTGGTGCTGGCGGAGGAAGGCGGCAGGCCGGTGTTCGTGTCCGCGAACGGCATCGACGCGAGGACGGGTGCGGTCTCAAGTGCCGGGTCGCGAGCGTCCGCCGATTTCGCGACCGTGTCGGAGCTTCGATCCTCGCTGCGCTCGGAGCACGGGCAGGCAGTTGTCGGGTTGGAGTACCATATCGGGCGCACGATCGGCTCGTCGGCCGACGATCGTGACGCCAACCGCCTGAGCGGAGTGCTCCGCGCGCATTACACCCGCTCGACCGGACGGGCGCAGGCGAGCGGGTTCGCGGGTTTGACCGCGGGCGATCCTCGCGACGTCGAACGGGCTGAAAGCGCGACGCCGCGTCACACGGTCCAGACGATCCTCACCGGGCAGCTTGATCGCTGGTTCTCGGTGAGTGCGTCGATGCGTTTGTCGTCGGGAGTTCGCTATACCCCTCAGGTCTCCGGAGACATCAACGGGGACGGATACGTAAACGACCGCGCCTTCGTGTTCGATCCGGCTGTGACGAGCGATCCGGCGCTCGGCTCGGACATGAGCGCGCTGCTATCGTCCACGTCGTCCGGCGCGCGGAATTGCCTGCTTCGGCAGCGAGGCGAGATCGCGCGCGCGAACTCCTGCGTCGCTCCGTGGAGTGCAAATTTGGGCACGGTTTCCCTGACGATGGACTCGTACCGCATCGGTCTGGGCCGGCGTGGCACGCTCACCCTCTACCTCCACAACGCGTTGGGCGGTCTGGATCAGCTAGTCCACGGCGCCGATGACGTGCGAGGGTGGGGACAGTGGGCCTACCCGGACCCGGTGTTGCTGAACGTGAGGGGATTCGACGCGCGCAACAGCCGATTCCTGTACGCGGTGAATCCACGCTTTGGCAACCCCCGCGTAGGAGAACGGATGCATCGAGCGCCGGTACGCCTGAGTCTCGATCTCCGGATGGACGTCGGCCGCGATCCCGAACTCGAAGCCATCGAGGGTACGGTTCGAAGCGCGACGAAGCTGGGGTATGGTGCGAGCGCCTCCAGTCTCAAGACGTTCCTCGTCCGATCGGCGCGATCAAAGGCTACCAACGAACTGGAGTGGGGTATTCTTCGCATGAAGGACTCGCTCGAACTCACAGCCGCTCAAGTCGGGCAAATCGCCGCCCTCCACACGCGCTTCCGCGCGGTGTCCGATTCCATCTACGGCGCCCTGGCGGTGCTCCTCTTCGGCCGGGACGGCAACTTCTCCGACAAAGGGTTACGCGTGGCGTGGCACAACGCCATCGCGCAATCGGTCATCGCAAGCGTCGATGCGGCGCGAGGCGCACGGGCCGAGCTCACGCCGAAGCAGCTTGGCTGGTTGCGATCGCGACGGCTGGCGCCCTCGCTCTTCTATTCAGAGGATTGGCTCGAACGAACATTGCGCGGACCCCTGACACACCCTCGCTGAGGCGATCAGCCCTCCGCGTCCTCGCCGGGCAGGTGCAGCACGTGCACCAGCAGGTCCGCCCGGCGAGCGCGATAGTCGCAGACCTGTGAGCGGCCTCCCTCGCCGTCCAGGTTGACGCTCATCGGCTCCGTTCCCACAACCTTGAGCCACGGCAACTGCGCGTAGTGCACGCCGGGCAGGCCGAGGTGCTCGCCCTTCTTTACGCTGAGCGACAGCCGCGCGAAGTCGCGCCGCGACATCGCCTCGATCACGCAGAGGTCGAGGAGTCCATCGGTGACGCTCGCGTCTGGCGTCATGATGGTTCCGCCTCCGGTGACGCGCGCACTCCCGACCGCGAACGCCAGGAAATCGAGGTCGAGCCCGAACCCATCGCTCTGAAAGCTCGCGTGGCGCGCCTCGTTCACCGCCAGCTTGCGGACCGCGGTGATCGCATACGCCAGCGGGCCCAGCGATGCCTTCGCCTCCGTGGGCGTTTCCGCCGTGGCCTCCGCGCCCACGCCCCCGGTGGACACGTTCAGGAACCGGCGGCCGTTCATCGACGCCGTATCGATGCGCACGGCCTTGCGGCGCAGGATAACATCCATGGCATGATCCGCTGCCTCGGGAATGCCCGCCTGTCTCGCAAAATCGTTGGCCGTGCCGAGGGGAATGACGCCGAGTGGCACGTCGCGCCCATCGAGGCCGTTCACGACCTCGTTGAGCGTGCCGTCGCCGCCGCAGGCGATCACCGCGTCCGTGCCCCTGTCGGCAGCGTCGGCGCTCAGGGCCTCGCCGTCGCCGGCATTCCACGTGATGCGGACGTCCACGGCATGTCCGCGCTCGCGCACCCACGAGACCATCTGGCGCAGGTCGGGGCGGTCGGCGCGGGCACCGTGCACGACATAGGTGAAATGCTTCCGTGGCGGCATCGGTCGGTGAACGGCGTGAAGCGTGCGGCGGGGAGTGAATCGCTCGGCAGGAAAGATACCGCCGGACGCCGGAGCGGCGCCCGGCTCCGATGATGACGATCACGCCGTCGCAGCCTCGGTGGAACAGCGACTATCATGCTCCGGCGCTCGCCGAAGAAGTCGTGGCGTTGCTCGGGCACGCATCGCTCGTCCTCGACGGCACGGTCGGCGGCGGCGGACATACGGCGGCGCTCCTCGACGCGGGCGTTTCGCGCGTGATCGGCGTAGACCGGGATACCGATGCGCTCGGGGCGGCGCGGGCGCGGTTCGCCGGCGTGCCGGCGTCCACGTTCGAGGCCCACGAAGGCAACTACGCGAATCTCGAGCGCATTCCCGCGCTGGCTCACCTCCGCTTCGACGGCATCCTGCTCGACCTCGGCATTTCCTCCCACCAGATCGACGACCCGACGCGCGGCTTCTCCTTTCGTGAGGGCGCGCCGCTCGACATGCGCATGGGCGCCGACGCGGGTGCGTCCGCGGCCGAGCTGCTCAACGACGCGGGAGAGGCGGAGCTGACGTCGCTCTTCCGCGAGTTCGGCGACGAGCCGCGCGCAGGTCGCCTCGCGCGCGAGATCCTCAGGCGGCGCGCGACGCGGCCGTTCGTCATCAGCGACGATTTCGTCGGTGCAATCCGTGGTGCGTTTGGCCCGCGCACCGGCGCACCGGAGTTCGCGCGCCTCTTCCAGGCGCTCCGCATCGCGGTGAATGCCGAGTTGTCTGGGGTGGAGTGCGCCCTGCCCGACCTGCGCCACCGCCTCGCCCCGGGCGGCACGCTCGCGATCATCGCGTATCACTCGGGAGAGGACCGGCTGGTGAAGCATGCGTTCCGCGCCTGGAGCGAGGACTGCATCTGTCCCCCGCGCCATCCCATGTGCACGTGCGGAGGCGGACATGCGCTCGGCACGGTGCTCACGCGCCGTGCAACGACGGCCGGCAGCGCGGAGATCGCGCGCAATCCACGCGCGCGCAGCGCGAGACTCCGCGCATGGCAGCGCGCAAGGTAGCGGGGAGTGGCCGCCTGCGGCTCGCCGTCCTGCTGGCCGCATTCCTGGCGATCAGCGCGGGCGTCATCCTCCGGCGCTCGTACGGAAACCGTGCACAGCGCGAGATGACGGTGCTCGATACGCGGCGCGCGGCGCTCGTGGCCGAGCGGCTGCGTCTCGAGGGTGAGATCCGGGCCGCGTCGAGCCGCGCACGGCTTCAGCCCCTCGCCGAACAGCGCCTCCATATGAACCTTCCGTCGGAGAACCAGGTCATTCTCGTTCCGCGCGCCGCGCCGCTCAATGAAACGCCCTAGTCGCGTCGGGGTCATCCACCTTGCGCTCGCCCTGTTTGCAGTCGCCCTGCTGGTAAGGACGGCGCGTGTGCAATTCGGTCAGGGACGGACGCTCGCCGCGCGCGGGCTGTACCAGCAGAGCACAGCGCGGGAGATTCCGGCGCCTCGCGGGGACATCCGCGATGCGCGCGACGAGCTGCTCGCCCAGAGTCGCGAGAGCGTGAAGCTCGATGTGGCGCCGGGTGAGGTGCGCGACCTGCGACAGCTGCGGACGGCCTTGCTGCGCGCGCGCATCAGCAAGCCGTGGGTGGACCGCGCGACGGACC
>JBKJMP010000205.1:0-12570 GCA_046596395.1 Gemmatimonadaceae bacterium | reverse complement strand
CATTATTCCCGTAGAGCAGGGACGCGGGCCCGCGCACGATCTCGATCCGCTGCGCCGTGAGTGGATCGATCGAGACGCCATGGTCGGGAGAGGTCGCCGAAAGGTCGCCGGCGCGCTCGCCGTCCTGAAGCACGAGGATGCGTTCCCCAGAGAGTCCGCGAATGACCGGGGCCGACGCCGCGGGCCCATTGTAGCGCACCGAAATCCCCGGCTCGTTCGCCAGCGTCTGCGCTACCGTACCCGAGAGCGTGCGTGCCATCTGCGCCGCCGAGATCTCCGTCGTGGACTGCGCGATGTCGCGCGGGTCGGTTCCGATCGGAGTGGCAGTGACCTGGACGGCACCGAGTACCGTGACGGTCGAGGCGCGGGCCATGACGATGCGCACGTTTACTTCGCCCGCCGATGGAATCGTGAGGTCCGCATGCCCCGGGCGATACCCGATCTGCATCGCGGTGAGATGAAAGTTGCCTGACGGCAGCGCGGTGAAGACGAAGCGCCCAGAATCGTTGGTGATCGCAACCCGGTTGAGCGCGTTGACGATGACCTGCACGTCCTTGATGGGCCTTCCGGCACTGTCGACGACGACGCCCCGGACGGCGGGTGCGCTCTGAGGCGCGGAGAGTGGCGACATCGCCGAGGCACGCTCGGAGACGACGCCAAGAAGGAGGAACGCCAGCAGGTTCCCGGCGAAATGCCGCGACGAGTAGGAACGGATCATGGAGGTTCTATGGTTAGCCCTCGTGACGAGGGCGCGTGATACGAGGAGCGGCACGCGCGAAGCGCGCCATCGCGAGCGTTGTGACGAACGAGGTGAGGCGAGCCCGGAGGCTCAGCCGCTCACACCGCCGGTGGCGCGCGCGAAAGAGGAAGCCGTCCGCGATCCCCCAGAACGGCGAGTACCGCGAGGGGCGCGTGAAGTGCCACCACACGGGCAACGTCGACGAGCACACCTGCATGTGCGGGCGCCACCGCTGCCTTGTTGACGACCTGGCAGAGTGCGCACTCCGACGCATGGACCGGCGCGCACGCCGTGCCCGTACCGGATTCCACGTGCGCGTGCGTCTGGGCGCCAGTGCGCTCGAGGAGGGCATCGGCATAGGTCGCGGCCGTGGGCAGCGCGAATTGCAGCAGCGCCCACAACATCACCCAGCCGCGGCACCTTCGGCGAACCCTCATGGTGGCAAGGTAGATTCGCACGACCCCGGAGGCAAATGCCCACTCATTCTTTCCGTTAGATGCTGGACCTCCACAGTCCACGCTGGAGCGAACTCGCTCAGGCCCATGGCCCAGCCGACGACATCCCTCGGCTCATTGCCGCGCTCGGTGCGCACGAGGGCGCGCAGGCACGCGAGGAGCTCTGGTTCGGCCTTTGGGCGACGTTGTGCCCCGATCGGCGTGTGCAGACGGCGGCGTACGCAGCCGTGCCCCATGTTCTTGCGATCACGGACGGCATGGCGCTTCGGGAACGCACCGCCGCACTGCACTTCGCGGCGGAGGTCGAGTCCGCGCGTCATGACGCGACGGCGCCGCGCATTCCCGACTTCCTCGTGCCGGCCTACGCCGCAGGCGTCGAGCGCCTACCGGCCATCGTTGCGGAGCTGGCGAGCCACCCCTGGGATTCGGCTGTCGCGCAGATCATGGCGGGCGCGCTCCTGGCGGGAAAACGACAGCCCGCGTTGGCGCGGGCTGTGTTGACCATCGGCGAGGATGCGCCGTAGCTACATCTCGAACTCGTGCGCGAAGGCGACATTGAACGCGAACGTCTTGGCCTTCGTGCGGCTCTCCATCGCATCCGACACGCGCTCGAGCCGCCTTGGGATGCTCAGGATCTTCTCCTGCGCCTTCTTGCCCATCTCGTCCAGGCCCGTGAGGGTGTCGATCGCCCAGAATCGGATCTGCTCTTCGACAATGCTGAGGTAGTCGCGGGGGCCGTAAATCCCAGCGCGCCGGATGACGTCTGCCATCTCGCGGAAGTTCGGCATGTTCACGCCGGGCATGTCGATGGACGGCATCACTTCCGCGGCCGACGCGAGCGCGTTGTTCGGATCGCGGGCCAGCGCTTCCTTGAAAATGGTGCGATAGAACGTGTAGTGCCGCGCCTCTTCCTTCGCCACGTTCGACAGCACGGTCCCGATCGTCGGCTCGTACTTGCCCGCGAGCTTACCCGTGTTCGAGTGGCTCACCTGGGTGGCACGCTCTTGCAGCGTTGTGTAGACGAAGACGCGATACGGATCCTTGTCCCACGCCGGTTCGAAGCCCGCGCGCAGGTACTCGAACTGCATGCGCTCGAGGACCGGGTTGTCGAGGATGCGCGTGTCGTGCATGTAGTCGTGCAGCACGGCACCGTGCCTGTCTTCCTCCGCCGTCCAGAGGTTCGTCCACTTCGTCCAGAAGTTGTCGGCGCCCAGGTATTGCGAGAGCAGCCGATGGAAGTGGGGCAGTCCTTCCTCGGTGAGGAGGTTCAGCGCCAGCGCGACACGCGCGGGAATGCTGATGCCGTCGGCGCGCGCGCGCAACTCGCGAAGGTGGGCGTCGGGATCGGTGTCGGGCGCCGCAGCAAGAAGCTCACTTGGGAACCAGAGCACACGCTTGGCCTCGTGCACCACCATCAGATCGTGGACGACCGATTCGAGATCGGCCAGCACTTCGACCTTCGCGAGCAGCTCGGATTCGGGAGGAGTCATTGCGAATAATCTGACGGGTGGTGAGCGCAGGGTCCAGCGCGAAGGGCAATCGACCCAACAATTGCATCTACAGTGCCATCGCTGTTGACTTCGCCAGGGAATACCGGACGCGGCGTGCCCGTGGTCCGCGTTCCGCCACGCGCACGACAACCACTGGAGAAGGTCGCGATGCCGAAGCTCGTTGTGCTGTATCCGTCTCCCGTCGACCCAACGGCATTCGAGAGGGTCTACCGTGAGGAGCACATCCCGCTCGTCCACGCGCAGATGGCGGGCATGCACAAGCTGGAGGCGGCTCGCGTGGTGAATCGGGGGGCCGGATCCTATCACTGGATCGCCGAACTGCACTACGAGACGATGGCAGCACTTCAGGACGCGATCCAGTCGGCGGGTGGGCAACGCACCGCCGGGCATGCACTCCAGATCTCGACCGGGGGTGCGCCCACGATCCTCGTGGTGGACGATCCTGCCTGATGTCCGCCCTTGACGACGACCCCGTTCGTCGGCCTGTTACACGTCGGACCAAGGAGGAGTGATGTCGCCATCCAGTGCAGGGAACGCCGAGCGGGCGATTGCCGGTGTGTTGCTCGAGCATTGGGACCCGTTGCGTGTTCGTGAGACGTCGGGCACGCACGACGAGTATCTCACCCACGCGCACGCCGTATATGGACTCCTGGCGCGCGGTGCGTCGTCCGTCCAGATCTCACGCTATCTCCATCATGTCGAGAGCGACGAGATGCACCATCCCGAGCTCGCGGCGGAAGACCTCACACCATTGCTGAGGGCGCTCCGCGCCATCAATCTGGACGCATAGCCTCACAGGAACCCTCCATGATGCGACCCATCCTGTTCATGATCGGCGTAGGAACGCTGCTCGCCGCAGCGCCATCCCCCGCGTCGCTCGCGCCCGTCGCCAGGAAGACGGTCGCGGTCCTCTACTTCGACAACAACACGGGCCGCGCCGACTACGACCCGCTGGGCAAGGGCATTGCGGCGATGATGATCAGCGACCTGGGTGCGGTCGAAGGGATCCAGCTCGTCGAGCGCGATCGCATGCAGGACCTCGTGAAGGAGATGGAGGCGCAGCGTACGCCCTTCTACGACTCCACGACGGCGGTGAAGGTTGGCCGGCTCACCGGCGCGGAGTTCATCGTGGTGGGCGCGTTCGCCGCGCTCCAGCCGAAGATGCGCATCGACACGCGCGTCGTGCGCGTGGAGACGGGGGAGATCGTGAAGACCGCGCAGGTGACCGGCGACGAGGACAAGTTCTTCGAGCTCGAGCAGAAGCTCGCGAAGAATCTCATCGACGGACTCGGCATCGCCCTGTCGCCGGAGGAGCAGGCGAAGCTCGCCGCGAAGCAGGAGTCGAACCGCATCGATGCCCTCGGCACCATGGTCGCATTCTCGAAGGCGCTGGCGTTCTACGACCGCGCCGACTACGTCGAGGCGGCGCAGACCATGGCGCCCGTGATGCAGGCATCGCCCAACTCGATGCTCGTGCGCGTGGCGTACGACGAGGTGAAGCGTCGCGCCGCGGCAGTCGCGGCCCAGAAGGCGAAGGACAAGCTGAAGGCCGGCATCGGCGGATTCCTGCGCCGGCCGTAGCTCGCGATATGTTGCGGTATGGCGCTCACCGCAACCATCTACAACTTCGACGTCCAGCTCGCCGACGTGGACCGCAACGTTTACGAGACGCTGTCCTTTCGTGCCGCATGCCAGCCCTCGGAGACCGAGGAGTACCTGATGTCGCGGGTCCTCGCATACTGCCTCGAGTATCGCGAAGGGATCAGCTTCTCGAAGGGCATTGCCGAGCCGGACGTCCCGGCACTGTCGGTGAAGGACCTCACGGGCGCGATGCAGGTGTGGATCGACGTCGGAGCGCCGGATGCCGGACGCCTGCACAAGGCGAGCAAGGCCGCACCGCGGGTCGCGATCTACACCCACCGCGATGCTGCACGGCTGGCGACCCAGCTCTCGGGTGAACGCATCCACCGCGCCGAGTCCGTCGAACTCTACGGACTCGATCGCGACCTGATCGCCGGGCTCGTCGCCACGCTCGACCGCCGCAACAGCTGGGCGCTCTCCGTCACCGACAAGCACGTGTACGTCGAGGTGCAGGGGCGGACGCTCGAGGGTTCGATCGTCCGGCACCCGATTGGCTAGCTCGCGCTACTCGATGTAGCTGCGCAGCCGGTTCAGCATGCGCGTGTCGGTCGCCGTGTGGTCGTCGAGCTTCGGCGTCTCGATCACCTTCGCCACCATCGCGAGCCGCGGATCGTTCATGATGCGGCGGAACGGCATCTCGCCGAGCGAGCCTTCGCCGATCAACTCATGCCGGTCACGGCGCGAGGCGACCGGCGTCTTCGAATCGTTGAGGTGCATCACGCGCAGGCGATCCGCGCCGAGCGCATCCTCCATGCGCGCCATCATGCCGTCATAGTCCAATACGAGGTCGTACCCCGCGGAGTGCACGTGGCACGTATCGATGCAGATGCCAACGCGCGACTGGTACGCCGGATCGATGAGCGAGATGATCGCCGCGAGCTCCTCGAACGTCGAGCCGAGCGCGGTGCCCGAGCCAGCAGTCGTCTCGAGGCAGAGAATCGTGCGTCCGTGCACCGCACTGAATGCCTGGTTGATGCCGTCGGCATTCCGCGCGATGCCCGACTCGCGTTCGTCCATGTAGTTGCCCGGATGCGACACGAGGTGGTCCAATCCGAGTGCCGCGCACCGCCGCAGTTCCATGGTGAACGAGTCGATCGACCGCGCTCGCAGCACGGGATCGGGACTCGCGAGGTTGATGAGGTACGAGTCGTGCGCCATCGTCGCGGTCACCCCCGTCGCCGCGAGCCGCGCGCGAAAGCTCGCGCACTCGTCATCGAGACATTCACGTTCGGCCCACCGACTCCCCATCTTGGTGAAGAGCTGCATCGCCGTACCGCCAATGGCCGCCGCGCGCGGCGGTGCCTCGGGCACGCCGCCCGCCGCGCTCACGTGCGCACCGAGGGGTGCCGGTGACGTCGCCGCCTTGGCTGGCGGCGCATTCCTCTTGCGTGCTGGGCTCACTCGCCGATCGTTGGTAGTCCGCGCAGCACGCGCCCACATCGCGGGCAATGCACATCTCCGGTTTCTGCGAGTGCGTACTCGAAGTCGCGCCCGCACCCGCAGTGCTGCTCCAGCTCATCGTGCCCGCACACGATGCAGAATTCGTCGTCCGGGCTGTAGGCACGGAATCGTCCGCAGACCGCGCAGCGCTTCGTCTCCATCACGCGCCTATCGGGCTCCGCGCAGCCAGCTTTCTGGGTCCACCGCGCGACTGTCGGGCGGCGTGCGAATCTCGAAGTGGAGATGTGCCTTCAGGTCCGGATCGGACACGCCGACGGTGCCGAGGACGTCGCCCTTCCTCACGACGCTGCCCTTTCGCACGCTCGCGGAGTTCAACGACGCATAGATCGAGTAGTAACCGCCACCGTGGTCGAGGATGACCGTGAGCCCGTAGGTGCCGAGCTGTCCTGCGCTCGCAACCGTCCCGGGGGCCACGGACTTCACCGACGTGCCGATTGGCGCCGCGATACCCACGCCGTTCCAGCGCGTCGTCGTGTTGTTCGGATTGATCACCCGTCCGAATCGAAACAGGAACGTCCCATCCACCGGCCAGTCGAGCTTCCCTAGATCGGTCGTGCGCAGGGTGCTCGGCGTGCGCGGGGCGTTGGGGCGCGCGACCTCGGTGCGGCGCCGCGTTGCGTCGATGGTGGCCATTACGTTGCCGAGTCGCGCTTCCGATTGCCGGATGCGCGCGAGCCGGTCCTGGATCTGCTTCGCCGACTGCTGCGCCTGCTGCAGGCTCGTGGAGCGAAGTCGCGTGAGGATGGCCAGCCGCTCCTCCTCGCGCTGCTTGTCGCTCCGGTTGTCCTCCACCGCGTCGCGGAACTTCATGAGCTCCGTATGCTGGCGCGTGATATCATTGCGCAGGACTTCGACGCGCTTCACCAGCGCCCGATCGTGCACCGCGAGCTCGTGCAGGTATTTGTAGCGCGTGATCAACTCGCCGAACGAGCGCGCGGTGAGGAGTGCCTCGGCGGAGTGCAGCGGCCCCCTCTTGTAGATGTCCACGAGCCGCTTCTGCAGGGCGCCCCTGCGGTACGTCAGGTCGCCCTCGGCCATCGCCATTCGGTTGGTCGTTTCCGCAATGTCGCTGGTGATGGCCGCCAGTTGCTGGTCGAGTGTCGCGAGCACCTTCTCGGTCGCGTCGTGCTGCCGGTCGAGGTTCGCCAACTCCTCGCGCAGCTCGTGCACGTTGCCCTGCAGGCTCGCCATGCGCCGCTCGAGATCCGTGCGCTCGCGGCGGACCCGGTCGAGCTCCTCGCGCTGGGAACGAATGCGCGCCTCGGCCGTCTGCGCCGTCAGCGCCGTAGGCAGTGCGATGATCACAGCGAGCGCGACGAGCGCGAGCCGCGCCGACCTCACGAGCGCTGTGCCTGCCGGCGCTCGCCGGAGCTCGAGTGCCCGAGATGCCGCCCCACGGACACCGCGCTGCCGATCAGCCCGATCAACGCGCCGAAGAGCAGGCCCAGAAACGCGACGGTCTGGTCGAAGAACACCGTCTCGATGAGGTAGCGATCGATCACCGTGCTCGCGACGTACGTGAACAGCAGCGCGAGCAATCCACCCATCACGCCCTTCGTGATCCCCTCGATCAGGAACGGCCGGCGGATGTACGCATCGGTTGCGCCGACCAGCCGCATGATCGAGATCTCCTGTGCGCGCGCGAGCACCGCCATCCGGATGGTGGCGGCGATGATGATCATCGACACGATGGCGAAGGCGAGGCCGAGTACGAGGCCTGCGACGCCGGCCACGTTGCGCAGGCGGTAGAGCTTCTCGATCCACTCCTCGCCGTAGCGGACGTCATCGACGAACGAGAATGCACGTGCGCGCGCTGCGACGCGTTTCACCGTGGCCGGATCGCGGAAGCCGGCCTTGAGCTTCACGTCGATCGATGCGGGAAGCACCGCGCCCTCGAACACGTCGCGGAAGTCGCCCAGCTCCTTCTGCGCGCGGAGGAGCGCCTGTTCCTGCGTCACCGTCGCGGCAGTCATCACTTCTGGATATGCGCCAATGTCGCTCGCCGCCTGCGCGATGAACTCGGGCCCGGTGCCCTCCGCGATGAACGCGCGAATCTCCACGCGGTCCTCCAGTTGCTCCAGAGCAACGCGGATGTTCAGCGCCACGAGTCCGAAGAGGCCGAACGCGAAGAGCGAGAAGGCGATCGTGGTGACGCTCAGTACGCTCAGCAGCGGCGAGCGGCGGAACGCGATGAGGGCATCGCGAAGGGAACGCTTCACGAGATCACGCGCTCGCGGACGGCTGCGCCGAGTCGAACACCACGGCGCCGCGATTCATCTCCACCGTGCGGAACTCCTGGCGGCGGATCAGCTCGAGGTTGTGTGTCGCCATCATCACGGCCGTGCCCGACGCATTGATCTCGCGCAGGAGCTGGAAAATGCCGCGCGTCGCCCGGTCGTCGAGGTTGCCCGTTGGCTCGTCGGCGATCAGCACGAACGGATCGTTCACGAGCGCGCGCGCGATCGCCACACGCTGCTGCTCGCCGCCCGAGAGCTCACGCGGGTACGCGGTGCCCTTGCCCGACAGTCCCACCTGCGTGAGCACGCGCGACACCTTGGGCGCGATCACGGCCTCAGGCGCGCCGATGACCTCCAGCGCGAACGCCACGTTCTGCTCCGCCGTCCGGTTGTCCAGCAGCCGGAAGTCCTGGAACACGATGCCGAGCTTGCGGCGGAGCTTCGCGACCTCGCGACCCGTGGCCGTGGCGGAACTCGTACCACTCACGCGCACTTCGCCGCTCGACGGGCGTTCCTCCATGTACACCATGCGGAGCAGGGACGTCTTGCCCGCGCCGCTCGGCCCCGTGAAAAAGACGAACTCCCCCTTGCCGATGTGGAGCGTCACGTCGTCCACGGCCGTGCCGGTCCGCGGATAGCTCTTCGTGACCTTCGTGAACCGGATCATGCTCGCGGGAGGGTCAACGCCACTAGCTCTCGTCGAGCTCGAGGACCTTCCAGCTGGAGCCCGAGGTCACGGTGTCCACGATCGCCTTGAGGAGCCCGATGAGCATGGGGCCGAGGAGGATGCCTGCGAGGCCGAACGTGTACACCCCGGTGATCAACGCGACGAACATCCAGTAGAAGTTCAGCACGCGCGAGCGATCAGCGGCGATCTTCGGCCGCAGGTACATCGAGATGAAGATGGTATTGACCAGCGTGCCGATGACGATCATGGCGATGGCCGGGCCCACGGCGTCGCGGAAGACGATGAGCCAGAGCGCCACGGGAACGTAGACACTCCACGAGCCGACGATCGGGAAGAACCCGATGATGAACGACACCACGGCGAGCACTCCCGCAAGCGGTACGCCGAACACGAGGTTCATCACCAGCACGATCAGCGACTTCAACGTCTGCGTCAGCAACGTGGAGTAGATCGCACCGTACAGCACACCGCGAACGTTCACCTCGAGCGCCTGCCGCAGCTGCGCGTAGCGCGGGGGGATCTTGCCCGAGACGTAGCTGCCGACCTTGTCCGCCTCGAGGAGGATATAGAAAGCGGTGAAGAGGAAGACCGTCGTCGACACCGAGAACTGCTTGAGCGCCCCGCGCAGCAGCATCGGTACCCGCGTGCCGTACGCGGTCGCGTCGACCACCACGCGACCCAGTGCTTCACCGATGTTGGCGTCGCGGAGGAAAGGAATTCGCCGCACCGCGATGTCGATCTTCGCGAGCACCTCCTTCTGGTGCGTTGCCACGTAGCCGATCACGTCGGCGAGCTCGAAGTAGCTGTACGCCAGCACGCCCAGCACGGGGACGATCACCGCACACAGTGTGATGATCGCCGACAGGGTTCGGTTGTTAGTGCGCGCTGCGACCCAGAGATGCACCGGGCGGATGTAGAAGCCGATGATCAGCCCCAGGATCGCCGCGATGACGACGGTGCGCACCATCCAGAGGAACAGCGCGAGGACGACGGTGCCGATGAGCAGCGTGATGAGGATGCGACGGACTTCGGGCAGCGTCAGCTCCCCGATCGTTCCGTTCGTCCGCCGCTCGGTCCGCCGCCGCTCGTTGGCCTCCACGACCGGTCCCGGTATGATCAACTGGCTCATCAGTGCAGCGCTTGCTCCAGATCGGCAATCAGATCATCCGCATCCTCGATGCCAACACTCACCCGCAGGAATCCGTCGGGGATCCCGAGCTTTGCGCGCTCCTCGCTCGTGAGATGGATGTGCGACGAGTGCCGTGGCTCGCTCACCAAGGAGTCTACACCACCGAGGCTCGGCGCGTGCCGTATCAGGCGAAGCTTTCTGACGAACCGGTCCGCAGCGCGCCCCCCGCCAGTCAGCTCGAGCCCGAACATCCCGCCGAACCCGTCCATCTGCGTCGCGGCAATCTCGTGGTCGGGATGATCCGGCAACCCGGCGTAATGGACCGTCCGAACCTCCTTCCGCTCCGAACACCACTGCGCCATGCGCATCGCGTTCTCGTTCTGGCGGCGCACGCGCACGTCGAGCGTCTTGAGTCCGCGCTCGAGTAGCCAGCACGCGAACGGATCGGGTGCCTGTCCCCAGATGATCATCTTTTGCCGCACTTCCTCGATGTACGGCGCCGTACCGAGCACAGCGCCGCCGAGCACGTCGTGGTGGCCGTTGAGGAATTTCGTCGCCGAGTGGATCACCACGTCGGCGCCGTGCTCGAGCGGGCGGAAGTTCACGGGGCTCGCGAACGTGGAATCCACCACGAGCGCCAACCCGATCTCGTGCGTGAGGTAGCTCAGCGGTCGCATGTCCACCACGCGGCAGCTCGGATTCACCGGCGACTCGATGAACAGCGCGCGCGTCTCCTTCCGCAGGCGCTTGCGCCACCCGCGCTGCTCGTGCGGATCCACCAGCGTCACGGCGATGCCAAGACCCGCGAACTCCTCCGTCAGCAGCTTGTGCGTTCCGCCATAGATGGAACGCGACGCGAGCAGGTGATCTCCTGGCCGCAGCAGCGCGAGCAGCGCGCACGCGGTTGCGCCCATGCCGCTCGAGAGCACAACGCCGGCCTCCGCCTTGTCGAGCGCGGCGAGGCGCTTCTGCACGACGTCGGCGTTCGGGGTGTTCCCGTATCGCGGATAGCGAAGGCTCGCGCTCTGGCCTGGCTCCGTCACGTAGTTCACGCTCTGGTAGAGCGGGGTGACGACTGGCGTATCGGCGTCGTGCGCCGCTTCGCCGGCATGCACCACGAGCGTCGGAAGCGAGAGGGGCCGGGGGCGGCGGGAAGCGGGCACGATCGGGGTCGACGTCCGCCGCTTCAGGCGAAAAGCCCGCGGCGCGTGTTGGAATCCAGGTCGGGCTTGACGACGCGCACCAGCTCCGATACGGAGGCACCGAGCACGTCGCGCAATCCCACATCACCACGACGCAGCGTGGAGTCGATCACGACTTCGGCGAGTTCCTGACGGCGCGGTCCGTAGATCCACGCCAACTCGCCCTCCATCAGCAACCGTTCGCGCGCATCGTCCGCGTGCATCCGGATCTGCGGTCCCCGTTCCTCGTCGGACTTGCGCGTGCCAAGGAACGCGGCCACGCGGAGCACGCGGTTGCGCCCATCCTCAGGCATTCGCTTCCCCGAGCCCGCCAACGGCCACGTACCCGTCGTCGAGCCGCATCAGCAGCCGACGGCGGTGCAACGTCTCGAGCATGCGTGCGGCATCATCCGGCAGGGAGCCGAGGGCCAACACGAGATCCGACGCCTGGGCGCGCCCCAACTCGTAGACCTTCTCCCACGCCCTGCGCTCGCCGTCGTTCACCATCCCGACGATGCGCGCGCCGTCGAGCGTCTCGAGCACGAGCGCGAGCCCGTGCCGCTCGAGGACCGTCTCGATGGCGTCCCAGTGGTCGTCGGTCACGCCGCGGAACAGGAAGTATGCCTCCTGATCCACACGCTCTGCGGCCACATAGCGGAGCAGCAACTTCGCGACGACTTCGTCGGCACAGGAAAAATCGATCATCCCCACATGGGAGAAGTCGATCACGGTGAGCGACCGCTCGCGCGAATCCGCGAGCAGCGCCTCGATCTGGTTCCGAACGGCGGCGCCGGTCGGTCGCGTCACGAGATTGGAGTACAGCTCACAGGACAGTGTTTGTCGCAACATGGAGCTCAGGTCGATATGCATCATCAGCGCGGGGCCCCGGAGACCCGCTCGGGTATCGTGACTTGAACCTGTGACCCCGGAAAGGGGGCCAGCTTTTCGGTAAGAGGGACTTCGTCGTCCCAGCTCGGTACGATCGCAATCTTGGCCGTCCCGCTGCGCACACTAACCTTGCCGTCCCAGCGCCCGATGTATCGCCGGACACCCGCCAGACCCTGACCTCGGCCCGGATCGCGAAATCTACTGACGCCGCGAATAACTGCTTCCTCCAACGCGGCCGCGTCGTCCCAGCGGTCGTTCCGGACTCGGCCAGGTGCGCTCTCGAGCGATTGCCGGAAGCCGCACCCCGCGTCACACACGGCGATCACCACCACGCGGCGGTTCGCCAGTCGCTTGCGGTACGTGTACGTCTGGACGGCCACCCAGCCGCCGCGGCCGGCGTGCTCCACGATGTTCTGGCAGATCTCGGACAGTGTCATCGCGAACCCCACCGTCGCCTTGGCGTCGATGTTCAGCTCCTTCGACAGGATCTGCGCCGCTTTCTGCTGGATGCGCCCCACGACCTCGTGCACGTCCTCGCTCTTGATCACGGGCGTGATCTCCAGCAGCACGCTGGACTCGCCACCGCGCGCCTTGGGGACGGAGCCGTGCATGTCGTAAATCTCTTCGGCGTGCCTGAAGA
>JBKJMP010000168.1:0-13026 GCA_046596395.1 Gemmatimonadaceae bacterium | reverse complement strand
GTGGGAGAGTGGTGAACCGACCGTCGGACGGTAGCGAACGGCCAGTGGCCAATGCCATTGCCGTGGTGGGACCGGCTGCAGGGACATGCCCATAGCCCGGCAGATGGGGATCAGAGGGCGTATGAAAGGCGGCGATTGAACCCCCACGACCGGCCGAAGCGTCGCGACAGCCCGCCGAACGCGTAGACCTCCGCTCCCCCGGCGAGCGTCGTCCCTGCGTTGTAGAACCCGCCGATGTCGTGCAACCATGCATCGCCGTACTAGGAATTGTTTCGCGCCGCCTCGAGCATCGCGGGCGTGATAAGCTGCCTCCCGACGCGGACGGGCAGGCTGACCCACCTGTCCATCGGATCGCGACGTCTGCCCCAGTGTGGTCGACAGCGACTGCAGCCGTGTTTTTCGGGGACGGAAGCTCATTCTTCAAGCACGCCGTCGTCACTGCGACTCGGCAAAGCGATCCGGCGAATGATGTGCGGGCACCTCGAGCAATTATGGCGTCGCCACCCGGCAGAGCCTGCGCATGCTGCATCCCGAAGACCGCCTCACCCGCGTCGTCTTCGACATGCAGACAGACGTCCTCGTACCGCACCGGCGGTCCAGGCAACACCCTCGGCAAGGCGCGAAGCACTGTCGCGCCTTGCCGAGGGTGAGCCGCGCGGCGGCACTGACCTCCAATTCCGGCTGAATGGCCGCGGCAAAGGGGCTCGCCGCTGTCCTCGACGCGCGCGCCGTCACCCGCGTCCTCCTGCTCACCGATGGCCAGGCCAACGCGGGCATCGTATCAAACGTGCGTTGCTGCTGACAAGGAAGTTCGTAGAGACTAGAATCCGAGGCGTATCAGCATGCCGGAGAGACGCTCCTTGGTCTGCGCACTACGAAATGGGAACGCACGAAGGAAATCAGTCTTGTTCAGGTAGCCTGCCCGGGCGCGGACCGATGCGGCCCACACCGTCGCCCGAGCTTCGTTGCCGTTCAGACCGTGGGCCGCAGCCGCGATCATTTCGATCAGCGGATGGGCGCCCGGTGAGTTGGCCGCGCGCTCGGCCCATTGTGCGGCCTGCGCGTTTTCGTTGAGGGTGAGGTGAGACAGAGCTCGTACGCCCAGCATGGCGTAAACAAAGGGATCAAGGGGGCTCAGGACGAGCGCTGCGGCGATGTTTCGTTGGCTGGCGTCCGTGCTCCCAAGATGGGCCTCAGCCCATCCCGTGGAGTATCGCGCCTGCGCATAGTTCGGATTCATCGCGTTCGCCCGCTCCAGCCAGGGAAGGCTGCCTTCCAGATCGTCATAAAGCCAGTGCGCCCGGCCCATCGTAAAGTGGCCGAAAGGATCAAGAGGGTCCCGTTCGAGGCAGTCGGCTGCGTAGCGCCGCGCAAGATGTGCCGATTCCGCATCGTCTACATATCGCAGGAAGGCATTTTGGAAATGGGTAAACGACAGTCCGGCATACGCGCGGGCAAACCCCGGCTCCATTGCGATGGCGCGTTGAAACAACCCGGTGGCCATGTCATTGTCCGACTTGTTGAACCGATACATGTGACGCAGGCCGAGATGATACGCTGACCATGCATCGAGATTGTCGGGCGACTTGAGCAGCGCGCACTGAGCCTCGTTGATGGGAATCCTGACTTCAACGGCGCTCGTCACGGCGTTGATGATCTGCTCGCGGATCTCGTGCACAGCGTCGATCTTGCCGCGAAACCGCTCGCTCCAGACGATACCTCGGTCGCTCGTGTCGCTGAGTTCGACCGAGATCGACATCATGCTCCCTGAGATCTCGACGACACCGGTAAGACAGTACCGCACGTTCAACGCCTTGCGAACCTCGTCGAGGCTCGTGTCAGGGTTCCTGAAGCGGAACGACGATCCGCGGGCAATCACGAAAAGCCAATGCAGCCGCGACAACGCCGCAATGAGATCGGACGGCAGCGCTTCCGCGACTGGAAACCCATTTTCCGACGCGGCAAGACATTGAAAGGGCAGTATCGCAATGCTCGGGCGCGAATGCGGGATTCGCTCCACTCCCTGGGATTTCTCGGAGGGTGGAAAGGAGATGGCCAGACGAGTGGTGACGTTGGCCACAAAGCAGAAGCCAATCCCGTGCACGGTGCGAATCAACGCCTGTGCGTGGCCATCGTCGCCAATACACTGCCGCGCGGACTTGATGCGGCTGAAGAGTGCGGAGTCCGAGACGATCCGTCCGTCCCAGACCGCAGCGCGGATCTCGTCCTTCGTGACAGTTCGCCCGCAATTTTCGACGAGCAGGCGCAACAGCGCGAACACTTGCGGCTCCGCCCGAACGCGAACGCCTGAGGCGCGCAGCTCCTGACGGTCTAGGTCTAGCTCAAAATCTGTGAACTGGTAGATCATCGTCGGAAAGGTTAGCCCATCCCCGTGGAATTCTCCAGACAATCTCCAGATCGTCTCCAAGCGGCCGCGTCGAACACGCGATAAGTCTGTACTCATCAGTTCACGCCACTATACAAACTGTAATTCGGGAGATCACCTCATGATCAAGGCCCGCATCTCGGCACTCGGAATGGCAATGCTGCTATCCATGCTCGCACCGCTCGTTGCCGGCGTGCACCTGAGCGCCCAGCCCGCACCGATCACCCGCAGTGTTTCCTCTGCCCTTCAGTGGGGGCCTTGCCCGGCAATCTTCCCCAAGGGATGCCAGATTGCCGTGCTGAATGGCGATCCCTCGAAACCAAACGCTGATGTGTTCCTGCGTGTACCAAGCGGCTATACGATCCCTGCCCACTCTCATACCTCGGCCGAGCGAATGATCCTGGTCGAGGGCAAGCTGACGGTTCGATACAAGGGAGCGGCCGCAGCGGTTTTGACCCCGGGCCGGTACGCCTATGGTCCCGCAAGTCTGCCGCATGAGGGAAGGTGCGCGGGCGGCAAGCGGTGCACACTATTCATCGCCTTTGAGGGACCGGTGGACGCGATCCCGTACGTAGGGTCGCTGAAGTGACCACTGGAGGCGGGGTCACCCGAAAACAGAAAGGTGGAGTAAATGAGTCAACTCTGTCAGGCCGCGAGTCGTGCGTCGTCGCACCAGGTATCCATCGCGCGTTCGAGCTGCTGAAAGGCCGGGCGACGCAGCGGACTCATCAGCCGCTCGGTCTCATGAGTTCCTCGAACGGCCGATAGCCTTTTAACGGCGCCAGCCACGGTGAGTCGGGTGTGATGCCGGAGCTGGGGGTGACGAGCGATCCCGGTAACGAAAACGCGAACGTCGCCCCGGCTTCGATCGCCGCACGAAGCAGGTGGACAGCCTCTTCGCGATGCCCGAGCTGCGCGGCGATCGCCGCCCGGCCCACGAGCGCGGCCGCTCTCGCGACTGCCGTCGGCGCGAGCGCGATGAACTGGTCGGCGACGGCCCTCGCTTTCGTGCTGTCGCCGGAACGCGCGAGGATTGCGCCGCGCAGCGCAATTCGGTTGATGATCAGATCGCTCGGCGTGCCCGGGACCAGGCGATCGTCGGAGGTGGCGGGCGCCGCGGCGACAAGGGAATCCACCAAGCGGATCGCGGCCGCGTGCTGGCCGAGGAGCGACAGTGAAGCGGCCGTCGAGTAGGATGGGGGAACGATGCGCGTCGCCGCCGTGAACGCCGACCGGGCCTCCTCCGCATGGCCATGAGCCAGCAGCTCACCGGCGGCGGCCGATACGATGCCGCGTCCCTCCGCCGCATTTGCCGAACGCACCACACTGTCGACGATCGCCAGCACCTCGCCGGTTCGGCCGAGCGCCGACAACGCGCGGACGCGCGACGCGAGGAAGATCGGGTCGAAGGGTCGCAGCCGAAGCGCCGACTCGGTCATGCCGAGCTCGCGCTGGTACTCGCCGAGCCGGTGTGCGGCGTAGGAACGGAGCACCCAAAACGGCGCCGATTCGCCCAGTCGGGTCGTGTCGATTCGTTCGAAAACCCTCATCGCTTCGTGCATCCGGTTCGCTCCGATGAGCGCCACGGCGAGGCCCGATTGCGACGCAGCCGAGCGAGGCGCGAGCGCCGCGATCCGCCGCGCGACGTCGAGACCCGAGGTGAAGCCGCCGTTCCGCCGGGCGACAGCAAGGTCGAGGTTCGCGGCATCGTACGGCGAGAGTCGCGCGCGGCGTGTCTCGAGCCACGCGAGGAGCGTATCCACGCGCGCCAGATGGCGGAGCTGGTACTGCACCACCAGTTCGTCGAACACCGGCTCGACATAGCCGGTATCGAGTGCCTGGGCGCGACGATAGAGTCGCACCGCGTCGTCTTGCCGGCCATCGCGCGTCGCCTGGGCTCCCTCGATGAGCGCTCGATAGGCCTCGAAGCTTGGCGGCGATCCGCGCATCTTGTTCACGTCGAATTGCGGATCGATGCGCTGCGCGAGCGCGCCGGCTACCCGGCGGCCAAGCACATCGAGGCCGCGAATCGGGTCGGCTGCGACGGCCGAGACGGGTGCGAGGCTCGTTGCCACGCGTGCGTCGTTGACGTCGGTGATCACGGCGACGATGCGAACACTGTCGCCAGCGCGGTAGATCGTCCCGGTAAGGAGCGTTCCCGAGCGGGCCTGACGCGCCGCATCGATTCGCGCCAGCTCGCTGGTGTTGGCCGGCGTGGTGGGGGCAACGTCGATCAGTCCCGTTTCCGACAGTCCACGTGTCACCCAGTCCGCAGCCATCGCGCCAAGCGGCGCGAATGCGGTGTCACCCGTGCGATTGTCGAAGGGAAGGACGGTGACGCGGGCCGGAGAAAGCCTGCTTGCAGCGGCGTCCCCCGATTGTGTCCGGATGATCACTCCGGCGGCGACCCCAATGACGACAGCGGCCGCCGCGGCGACGCGGGCCCAGCGAAAGAGCATCGGCGCGTGAGATGCACCGGTCGACCCATCGCGGCGCGTCGCAGCGTCGAACGCCCTGGATACGTCTCGCGCGTCTGACGGACGATCGTCCGGCGACTTCTCCAGGCAACGCTCCACGACCGCGATGAGCGCCGGTGCCACTCCTGGCGCACGCGGCGCTAGCGGGACCGGGCGCTCCATGATCTGCGCGGCCACGAGCTGCTGCGCGTTGCTCTTCGAGGCGAAGGGGTGCGCACCGGCGAGCAGTTCGTACGCAACGATTCCCCAAGAGTAGAGATCCGACCTGAAACCGACGTCAGCGCCCGCCGCTTGCTCGGGTGACATGTAGGCGGGTGTGCCGAGCGACACGCCGTGTTGCGTGAGTGCCGGCGCTTGCCCCGGGCGGCCGTCGCTCATGGTGCGTGCTTCGGCGACGGCCTTCGCGATGCCGAAGTCCGTCACGACAGGCGCGCCACCGCTCGTGAGCAGGACATTCTCGGGCTTGATGTCGCGGTGGACGACGCCAGCGTCGTGTGCGGCGGTGAGCGCGAGCAGTATCCCGCGCAGGATCTCGACCGCCTCGCCGGGCGGCAGCTTCGGGTCGCGCCGGAGCCGTTCACGCAGTGAATCGCCGGCGACGTACGGCATCGTGTAGTACGGCAGCCCGTTGGCGTCGCCCGCGGCGAGCACCGGCACGATGTGCGGATCCTGCAGGCGCGCGGCGAGCTTCACTTCGCGAGCGAACCGGTCCGACGAGAGCTCGGCGGCAAGGTCAGGAGCGAGCACCTTGATCACGACGGTACGATCGAGCGCGGTTTCGCGGGCGAGAAACACCCGGGACATTCCGCCGCCGGTCAGCTCTCGTTCTATGGTATAGCGATCACCGAAGGTTGCCTGCAACTGATCGCGGAGGTCCGTCATCAGGGCGGCAACCAGTTCAGCCGGACATGCAGGTCGCCCGGGGGCGATGAATGCATGCGTCTCGTCACGATCATGAACCGCGACCCGTCGGGGGTCACGTCGATGTTCCGGATCACGTTCATCCCCCGGATCTCGTCCGTAAAGAGAGCCTGCGGCGCGGAAAACCCTGGCTCGGCACCGCCGCTCACCGAGACTGCGAACATCGTCGACAGACGCAGCGGTCCGGATTGCGCTTGCGCCTGAACGAAGAGCAGCTCGCGGCCGCCCTTGCTCCACATCGGCATCGTACCGTTCCCCGTCGACACCTTCCATCTCCGGTCGAGCGCCGGCCAGGGTTGGACATAGACATCGAACACCTCGCCATTTGGCCGGGAGTAGGCGAGCCACTTTCCGTCTGGCGACAGAGTCGGCCACGAGAATCCTGGCGCCAGATTCGCGACTTCCCGCCGGCGACCGTCTGCCACGGTGATCCCGATCAGCGCTCTGTTGCTCCCCGTGGAAATCCCGGTGGAAACGAGAAACAGCTCCTTGCCGTCTGACGACCAGAAGGCCGGATACGCATTCACCGCGTCCTTACTCAGGCGTTCCGGCGGACGACTGCCGTCGGCCGGTGAAGAGAGGACGATGGTCGAATCGCCGACGGACCCCGAATACACCACCCGCCGTCCATCCGGTGACCACAGCGGCCAGTCTGGTGGACCGACGATGGCCAGTGGCTGGGAGATCCTGCGCTCGGTATCGAAAACCTGAAGAGAGGGCTTGAGACCGAACGTCGTGATCGCGACGTGCCTGCCATCAGGCGATACTCGCATCGAATGATACTGTGCGCTATCGAGCGCCGAGATCGGCGTCGCTGTTCCCTGTCGATTCACCCATCGCACGTCGCCGGATCGGTCAGGGGTGATTCCTCCAGTCAGGAACGCAAGCGTGCCGGAGCTGGAGACCGCCATCTGCGCCGCGCCGGTCCGCGTACTTGTGTTCGTGCTGTTGAAGGCCTGCATTACGTCTTCGACGATCAACTGCGGCGCGCCGGTCGCACGCATCCGGTCAGCGTCAAAGGAGACTGCCATCAGTTTTCCCTGGCGCGCGAAGATGACTCGACCGCCCCGAAGCCATCGAGGGTCGGCTGCGTCTTCGACGACTACCTGGCGCTTCCCGCTACGAAGATCCAGCGCCTCGATCGCGGTTGCCGGTAGCGCGTTCCCCAATGCGCCTCGCCGCATGCCGAAGAGCAGGACGCGCCCCCCTGAAAGAATCTGCGGATGCGCGGCGCCTTGTCCGACCAGCGTATCGACCTTGCCGCCGCCATTCGCCGCCATCACGAGAATGCCAGCGCCCAGCGTTCCAATAGCGATGCGATCGTCATCGGTCCAGACTCCGCCGATGATGCGGCTGACGGTGGCAACGTCCTCCGGCGGACCTCCGGCAAGACGGACGCGTCGCACCTTCCCCGCGGCGTAGAATGCGATCGATCTGCCGTCGGGCGAGAAGAACGGCGATTCAGCGCCTTCCGTGCCCGGAACCGGCGTCGATCGGTCCGCGGCCAGCGGCCGCACATACAGCTGAATCAGTGAATCCCGCTGGCCAGCGAATACAAGGGTGCTGCCATCGGGCGACAGGGCGAAGCTGGTCCGGGAGGGTCGCATCGCGTTCGTCGATGAGTCGCCCAGACCCAGCGCTACCCGAATCCCCGAGTCGAGCACGAGCCGGAGGTGAACCCTCGGAACTGTCGCATTCGATGATCCTCCGCCAACCCATCGACGCGGCGCGACCAACGCCGCGACGATAAGCAGCGCCGCTACCGCCGCCGCTACATAGAAGCGACGTCGCCACCGTTGGTCCGCGGCGGTTGCCATGGCCGATGGTGCGTTGAGATCCGTATATGCCGGATTCGCCAGCGCGTCGGCGAACTCCCTCGCACTCTCGAACCGATCCGCCGCGAGCTTCTCCAGCGACTTCGCCACCGCCGCCGCGACATTCGGCGGCACCGACTTGCGATGCTTCGTGACGGGCGCCGGCTCCTCCGTCACGATCTTCATGATGATCTGCTGTGCCGACGCCCCTGTGTGCGGTGGATTGCCGGTCAGCATCTCATACAGCACGCTTCCCAGCGAGTACACGTCCGACCGGGCGGTGATCTCCTTCTCGGCCGTCGCCTGCTCGGGTGACATGTAGTGCGGCGTGCCGAGCGAGAGACCGGTCTCCGTCATCCGCCCTCCGGCCGCCGCGCTCACGGCGAGGGCGATGCCGAAGTCGGCCACCATCGGCCGGCCGTTCGCCAGCAGGATGTTCTCCGGCTTGATGTCGCGGTGGATCACGCCGTGCCGGTGCGCGTACTCCAGCGCGTCGGCGACGTCACGGGTGATCCGCACCGACTCGTCGATGCCGAGCTGCGTTTCGCGGTCGAGCTTCGCGCGCAACGTCTCTCCGTCGATGAACGGCATGACGTAGTACAGGAATCCGTCCGCGGTCCCCGAGTCGAAGAGCGGGAGGATGTGCGGATGCTGGAGCGCCGCCGTCGTCGTGATCTCCTGGACGAAGCGCTCGGCGCCGAGGACCGCGGCGAGTTCTGGTTTAAGAACTTTCAGCGCGACGCGGCGCTTGTGCTTGAGATCTTCGGCGAGATAAACCGTCGCCATGCCGCCCTGCCCGAGCTCTCGTTCGAGGCGATAGCGATCGGCCACCGCAGCGGCCAATCGGTCGCGCAGGGAGGCAGCGAGAGTCATGTCAGCGCGATTCCGTTGCGCGGAAGTTCTTCACCAGCACGAGCCGCGGCGTTGCGCGTCCGCGCGCCGGAGCGCCCATCAGGAAGCGCTGGCCGTCCGGCGAGACATCGTACTGAGCGTGGCCTGAATATGCCGTAAACTGCGTCGCCGAGAAGAGCCGCTTCGGTGCGCCGAAGGCGAAGCTCGAGCCCGGAACGATCGGGACGCTCACCATGTCGCCTCGCGCGTTGCGGTAGAACAACTCGCGCCCTGATCGCGACCACTTCGGTTCGCTCCCGCCGTCGCTGGAAACAGACCAGAGTGCGCCGCGAGCATTCGGAAACGGAACCACGACCACTTCCTGACGACCCGACTTGTCAGTCGCGTATGCGAGCCATCTGCCATCGGGCGAGATCGTCGGCTGCACCTCCGCGGCCTCGGTTGCGATCAGCGGCGTCGGAACGGTGTCAATGCCGAACCGCAGCCCGAAGATGTCTCCGGCGCCTCGCTGATTGCTGTAGGTGCGGAACAGCACCCACTGCCCGTCCGGAGACCAAGCCGACTCGGCGATGTTGCGATCGACGCTGGCGATCACGCGCGCCGGTGCGCTGCCGTCGGCAGGCTTGAGGTACAGCACTCTCGAGGTATCCGCGCCAGTGCCACCGCTGCTTGCGAAATACGAGATCGATTTTCCATCCGGCGTCCAGGCCGGGTAGTTCCCCGGGCCGGATCCGCCTCCGCTGGTCAACTGGAGCGGTGTTCGCTGGGCGAGGTCGTAGATTCGAATGCCGGAGGAGGAGTACGCGACGCGTCGGCCGTCGGGCGAGATCGCCGGATGTCCCCCGGGTGGCATCGACGAATCGATCATCGCGATGATGCGCCCGTCGCGCCCAACCCACGCGAAGTCGGTTTCATCTCCGCCGCCTGCGACGTAAACGAGTGAGCCGTTGCGAGCGATGTCGAAGCGCGACGTGATGAGCGCCGACTCCGCCGACACTCCATCCGTGAGCGCGACGGGCTTTCCTTGCACGGCACCCTTGTTTCGGTCGACTTTCGCCAGCGTTAACGCCCCGCTTAAAGTACGAACCACGATGTGCCCCCCATCGACAAACCGGGCCACGTTGCCGTCCATCAGGTATCGGACGCTGTCCTCGCCGACGGCGAGCCATCCGATGCCGCCTTCTCCTCGCCCACGCACGAGCACCGCGCGGCCGTCTGGAGACGGAATGGCATCGCGGAATTCGTGACTCGGTCGCGTGATCAGCGTATCGATCCTGCCACCCTCGGCCGCGATGCGAAAGACGCCGCCGACGCCGTCGCCGACCGATGGCGCGCAGAAATAGATGCGGCCGTCGTCCCCCCAATACGGGCCCGAAGCGCGCCGCGACACGATGACGCGCGGACTTCCCGCGCGGACCTCCGTGACCCAGAGCTGGGCGTCCCTGATGAAGGCGATCGTCGAGCCATCGGGCGAGATCGCGACGCTCGTCGCGCCAGAGGTTCCGGGGATCGGCCGGGCGTCCAGGCGATCGAGATCCCGCACTTCGACGCGCGTTCCATCGGAGTCACTCGTTACGAAGGCGATGCGCGACCCGTTCGACGCGACCGCCAGCGGCGAACCGGTGTACGTCATCGACGACCAAAGTGCGATGTCGAGCAGCGGAACATCACCGAGGACGTACCGCTCGACGGTCGCTGGAGAAGCCGAGCGACCCCTCATCGTCACACCGGCCAGGAGGCCAACGGCGAGCGCACCCGAGACCGCCGCTGACGTCCAGCCGAGCCAGCGCCGGCGTCCTTCCTGCGCCCGCTGTGCAAAGCCGCGCGGTTCCGCTGAGGGCGAAGTTGACGTGGGCGCGCCAGCAAGGAGCGCGTCGGCGAACGCCTTTGCCGTCGCGAAACGGTCGGCGGGAAGCTTGGCCAGGGCCCGGAGCACCGCCGACTCTACGTATGGAGAAACCGTATCGCGAACAGTCGACGGTGGCGTGGGGCGCTCGGTCAGCACCTTGGCGACGATGGCCTGTACCGACGCGCCGGAGAATGGCGGCTCGCCGCAGAGCATTTCATAGAGCACGGCTCCGAGCGCGTACACGTCCGCACGACCGTCGACGCCTTTTTCGCCCATTGCCTGTTCGGGACTCATGTACTGCGGCGTCCCCAGCGACAGGCCCGTCTGCGTCATTCGATTGGTACCGGCCGCGGTGACGGCGAGCGCGATCCCGAAGTCGGCGACGAGGGCGCTGCCGTCGTGCAGCAGGATGTTCTCCGGCTTCACGTCTCGGTGTACGATCCCCTGCCGATGTGCATAGTCGAGCGCGCCGGCGACCTCGCGCGCAATGCGAAGCGCGTCGTCGATGGGCAACAGCGACTCGCGCGTCAGCCGATCGCGCAGGGTTTCGCCCTGCACGAAGGGCATGACATAGAAGAGATGTCCCCCCGCCTCGCCCGAATCATGGAGCGGAAGGATGTGGGGATGCTGCAGGTTCGCGGTCGTCCGGATCTCCGCGAGAAAGCGGTCGGCGCCGAGCGCCGCGGCGAGATCGGGGTGAAGGACCTTGAGCGCCACACGGCGGTCGTGCCGCACGTCCCGGGCGAGATAGACTCGAGCCATGCCGCCCGCGCCGATCTCACGCTCGAGGTCGTACCGACCGGCAAGGCTTTGATTCAGAGACGCGATCGCATCCATCCGCACAATCTTGTGTTCGGTACGCTGCGCGGATAGCCAGCCGCACCAATCGTCCGGGCGCGGTCGACTGGAGGATGGAGACCTGGCTGCGAACAACATTGCGTGCGACAAGACGCTCGCTTCGTTGCAGTCAGATCCAAGGTTCGATGCGCTGCTGCGTCGCCTGGGCGTGATGCGTTGTCAGAAGGCTCGCACCAGGTAGAATGTCTCTTCGCGAAGACCTCCAGGCGGAGCTTGTCGCGTAAGTCACTGCTACCGCGATAATTGTCGCCCGTGGCTCATCGCACGATCACCCGGATGGGGATGATCCAACCTGGAACACCTGCGCCCGTCACCTGGGTCTTCACCTCAAGGCGCAGCTCCCCGGGGGTCGATGGCGCGAACTCGAAGTCCGCGGTCTCGCCGGTGCCGGTCAGCAGATACGCTGGACGCACCGTGCGCTGCGAGCGGGGAAGGTCGGCGCCGTCCTTCGCGACAGGGCGCCAGACGGCGAACGACGTATCCGATGTCAGCGTGAAGATCACCCGCCAATCCGGGTTGATGTTGATCAGTCGCAACCTGTAGGTCTTTCCGGCGTCGAGGAGCATCGGCGGGGGCTCATTGCTGCCATTGACCGAACCTGGCGTCTCGAAACCGAACTGCGGGAGCGAGTCGGGCGGTCCCGCCGCACCGACGAGGATCACCCGCTCCCTCGACGCGTCATGTGGGCGCTCCGGGTCGACGACCAGCAGCGCACCATAGAGACCGGCACCCATCTGGAGCTGCTCGTTCGCGTGCGTGTGATACATGAACGTACCGCTGCGAGGCGGCACGAACTCGGCGACGAAGGAGTCGCCGGGTGCGATGGGCGGCATGATGCGGCCCGGCGCGCCACTCCACCCCGGCACGCCGTCGGGAAAGCTTTCGAGCTCGATCCCGTGCCAGTGCACGGCCGTCGCCTCCTTCAGATGATTCAGCACGGTGATGCGCACTGGCTCGTCACGCCGCAGCACGATCGTCGGTCCCGGTATCATCACCGAATCTGGAGCGGGCGATGCCGTCCCCTGTTGCACGACATAGCCGAACGCCGGGGGCGCGCCGGGTCGCGCGGCGGCGACCTGCGCCAGCAGCCGGATCTCTCGCGCCGGTCGCAGGACCCGCGCGACGCGCGCGGCACCGGGCGCCGGACGCACGTTGATGCCGAGGACGAGTCCCGCCATCTGGTGTGGCGCCGACAGCGGAGTATGTGCCGAGTGCGATTGCGCCGGGAGCGGCGCAGCTGCGCCCGGGAGCTTGGAGCGCGGAAGCGCAAGGTGGTCCGACACATGGAACGCGAAGTGGCAGTGAAAGAGCCAGTTACCGGGCCGCTCGGGCACCCACACGATCCGCATGGTCTCGCCCGCACGCATCAGACTCGTCACCACCAGCGGGCGCTCGTCCCGGCGATAGGTCTGCTCGGACATGCCGTCGCCCCGAGTGTGGACGCGGAAATAGAATCCGTGGAGGTGCATCGGATGCGCGACCGCCGAAGTGTTGATCCACCGCCAGCGCACCGAGTCGCCCTGCATCGCCGCGAGACGTTCCGTGTGCGGCCACGACTTGCCGTTGATCAGCATCATCTCCTGCCCGGATGGTTCGACGCGTCGCGTCGAGTCGGCTGGACGGGACATGAAGCCGATGACAAACACTCGGTCGTCCGTCGGGGCGCCTGGCGCGTCGACGACGATCGCCCCCGAGAGCTGCGTGTCGAAATAGGACCGGTCCGCGAGATCGCCGCTGGAGGTCGAGCCCCAGTAGTGGTACGTCCCAGGCCTGGTCGCCACGAAACGTACTTGCCGCGTCGCGCCCGGTGGCACGCGCAGTCCCGAATCGCGTCCCGCCGTCTGCGCCCGGAGCCCATGAACCGTGAGC
>JBKJMP010000147.1:0-7357 GCA_046596395.1 Gemmatimonadaceae bacterium | reverse complement strand
AAGAAGATCGACTGCGTCGTCACGTGGGCGCCGGACATTTACAACCTCGAGAAGATTCCGGGTAACCGGATGCTCGTGAACACGCTCACGGCCAACAAGCTCATCGCCGACGTCTGGATGGTCCGCGCCGATTTCGCCAAGGACCACCTCGCGATCGTCGAGGGCCTCGTCCGCGGCACGTTCGACGCCGTGGAAGAGCTGAAGACCGAGCCGGCGAAGGCGAAGGTCGCGAAGCTCATGGCCGACGCGTTCTCGATCCCCGAGACGGACACCCGCAGCATGCTCGCCGACGCGCACCTCACCAACTACGCCGAGACGCGCGCGTTCATGATGGACGCGAACAATCCGGCCAACTTCGAGCGTATCTGGAACAACGCGGACTTCCTCTACCGCCGCATCCGCGTGCTCGACGAGGACAAGGTCACCTTCGACCAGGTGATGGACTTCTCGATCATCCAGAAGCTCGGCAGCGAGCCGAAGTACGCGAACTCGAAGGACGAGTACCAGGTGCAGTTCGTGCCGACGACTGCGTCCGCCGTGCAGGCGGAGTCGAATGAAATCCTCACGAAGACGGTCGTCGTGCAGTTCTTCCCCAACTCGGACGACCTCACGAAGAGCATTCTGCAGCCGGATGGCAAATCCGTGCCCTACGACCCGAACGTGGCGGCCGTCGTCGAGGAGATCGGCAAGCTGGCCGGCCAGTACGGCAACGCGCGCGTCGTCATCGAGGGACACACCGACGGCTCGATGCGCGGATCGGTGGATCCGAGTGCGGTGAAGGAGCTGTCGCTGCGCCGCGCGAACGCGGTGAAGCAGGGCCTGCTGCGCAAGTTCCCGCAGCTTCAGGCCAACCAGTTCGTCGCGTCGGGCATGGGCTGGGATCGTCCCTTCGACGCGGCCGACGCGAACAACCACGCGAAGAACCGGCGCGTCGAGGTGAAGGTGTATCCGCTCGAAGCCGTGAAGTAGTCGGGCATGGCATCGAGCAGCAGGACGGCGTTCACCCTTCGCGTTGCACCGTCGCCGATCGCGGGCCGCCTCATCGGGCTCGCGTCGGTCGCGGCGCTCATCCTCGTCTGGTACCTCGTCACGCTCGGTGAAGCGGAATCGCGCGTGGTTTCGCCGGCGATTCTGCCCACGCCACTCGAGGTCTTCACCCGCCTCGTCGAGCTGGTGACGGGCAAGGAGGGGGAAGCAGGCACGCTGTGGCTCAACATCGCGGCGAGCCTGCGACGCGTGCTCTCCGGCTTCGGCCTCGCCGTGCTCGTTGGCGTGCCGCTCGGCATCCTGGGCGGCGTGTTCGGCCCGTTCCGTGCCGCGCTCGCGCCACACGCGCTCTTTCTCCGCAACATTCCGCTCGCGGCGCTGATTCCACTCACGATGGTGGCGTTCGGCATCGACGAGCAGCAGAAGACGATGTTCATCTTCATTGCCGCCGTGCCCTTCCTCATCGGCGACACGATGGCCGCGATCATCGGCGTCCCCGAGCGGTACGTTGAAACCGCGCAGACGCGCGGGGCAACGAAGAGCCAGGTCATCTCGAAGGTGCTCATCCCGCTCGCGATGCCCGGCATCTATGGGAGCATGCGCACGTTGTTCGGCCTCGCCGTCGGCTACATCATGCTCGCCGAGCTCGTGAACGCGGACCTGGGGCTTGGCCACATGCTGAACATCGGCCAGCGCCGCGCGGACCTCCCGACGATCTTTGCTACTCTTGTCGTGATCGCGACGCTCGCGTACGTCATCGACCAGCTGCTCCAGTTACTCGAGCGGAAAATCTTCCCGTACCGCGTGCAGGAGGACTAGCCGATGACGAGTCCCTCCATCACGCCCGAGACGGTTCACGAGATCGCGCCGCAGGCTCCTGGCGCAGTGTCAGCTCCAGCCACACCGCCCGCAGTCGTCGAGTTCAGGAACGTCAGCAAGACGTACGATGGCGGCACCCTTGCCATCAAGGACGTTTCCTTCCGCGTGGACGACATCGCGGGCAAGGGCGAGTTCGTCACGATCCTCGGCCCGTCGGGATGCGGCAAGTCCACCGTGCTGCGCATGATCGCTGGGCTCACGCCGCAGCACCCGCCCACGGCGGGCGATGTGCTCGTGCTCGGACAGCATGTCGTGGGACCGGGCCAGGACCGCGGAATGGTGTTCCAGGACTACACCGCGTTCGACAACCGCACGGTGCTCGACAACGTCGCCTTCGGCCTCGAGTGTGACGGCGTCGCGCAATCCGAGCGCTACGAGCGCGCGCGCGACACGATCGAGAAGGTCGGCCTCTCCGCAACGCGCGACCAGTACAAGTACCCGCACCAACTCTCGGGCGGCATGCGCCAGCGCGTCGCGATTGCGGGCTCGCTCATCATGCGTCCCAAGATCATTCTCATGGACGAGCCCTTCGGCGCGCTCGATCCCGCCACGCGGTATCGCATGCAGGACCTGCTCATCGGCCTGTGGCGCGAGCTCGAGGCCACGATCTTCTTCGTCACTCACTCCATCGAGGAAGCCGTGTACCTCGGTGACCGCACGATCATCATGTCGGCGCACCCCGGGCGCATCCTCCAGCAGCTCGAGGTTCCACCGCCCGACCGGCCGGCGAAGCTGATGCAGCGCGAGCCGGAGTTCATGGAAGTCGTGTTCAGGATCCGCGACACGGTGGAGAAGCTGGAATCGTCGACGGAGGCGGTATGAGAAGTTGTCGTCGCTCAGGATGACGAGCTGATGCGCGCTGGACTCTCCGCCTACCTCAAGAAGGCATTCACCTGGCACTGGAACCTCGGCCTGCTCGGCGTCGGGGTCGTCGGTGCATTCCTGAGTCCGTGGCCCGACGCGATCATCCCGCTCGTCGGCGCACTCGAGGCGCTGTACCTCGGCAGCATGATCGGCATCCCGAAGTTCCGCGAGGCCATCGACGCCGAGGCACACGCGGCCATCACGACCGCGACGCCCGCGCAGGGCCCCACGCTCGCCGACCTCCTCGGCGGTCTCGACGCCGATTCGCAGCGCCGCTTCCAGACGTTGCGCAACCGCTGCACGCGCATGCAGTCGATCGCCACCGACCTGCGTGGCCCGGATGCGGTGGGCGACGTCGCCGGATCGATGCGGAACTCCGGGCTCAACCAGCTGCTCTGGGGATTCCTGCGGCTGCTGCACCACCAGGCGGCGCTGCGGAAGCTGCTCGCCTCGATGAACGGCGGCGACATCGCGATGAAGCAGACCCAGATCGCCGATGGACTCGCGAAGGCCAAGGCGAGTGGCGACGAGCGTCTCATCCGCTCCTTCGAGGAGCGTCTCTCCACGGCGGCCGCGCGAATCGAGCACTATCAGCGCAGCCAGAAGGATCTCGAGTTCGTCGCCGCGGAGCTCGATCGCATCGAGGACAAGATCCAGGCGCTCAGCGAGATGTCCGTCAACCAGTCCGATCCCAACGGGCTGAGCGCGCAGATCGACGCCACCGCCGCGAGCATGCAGGCCACCGAAAGCCGGTTGTCGGAGTTCCAGTCGTCGAGCACCGTGCTCCCCGAGCTGAACGACGCGCCCGCGATCCTTCCCGACGACAACCGCCGCGAGCGCGCATGACCGCACCATCCGGCTTGCCCACATGGGCGCCCGCGTGGGCGCACCGCTTCGGCACCTTCGCCCGCAGCGGCACCGCATCGGTGTTCGTCCTGCATGGCAACACCACCGACCTGTTTCCGCTCGACGACGCGCGCCAGGCGTACGGCCCGCTCGCGCACTACCTGGCCGAGCAGGTGTTCGGGCGCTACGACCTCGTGCTGCATTACGATCTCGGTCGCGGACTGCGCGCCTACGCAGGCAGTGACGCTGCGCGCCTCGCCTCGATGCGCGAGAAGGCGGCCACGTTGCCCGCGCTCGACGGACTGCTCCAGAAGGCCGAACGAGCCGATGCCGCCGCGCTCATGCAGGGGCTGGACAACGTTTTCCGCGGCAACCTCATGGCATCGAGCGAGCGCCGCCTCAAGATGGCGCTCGTGATCGATCATGCGTCGTTCCTCTTTCCCGCTGGGGAACCGGGGCGACAGAGCTTTCCCGCTGCCGGGATGCTCGTCACCGCACTGAACTGGGCGTCGAGCCCGCACTTCAAGGCGATCGACATGAGCGTCGTGCTCATCGACGAGCGTCGTGCAGATGTGAACGAGCGTCTGGCGGGCAGTCCCCATGCAGTCGCCGTCGAGATCCCGCTCCCTGAGGAGGCCGAGCGCACCGGCTTCCTCGCATCGCCCGCGTGCGCCGGTATTGCGGACGCATCGGACTTTACCGTCGCGCAACTCGGCACGCTCACCGCTGGGCTCAGTCTCACGAGCCTGCGCGGACTCGTGCTGCCCGCGATCCGCGGCGGTGATCGGCTGAGCGCGAAGGTCTTCACCGAGGTGAAGAAGCGGCTCATCGAGCAGCAGTGCCTCGGCCTGCTCGAGTTCGTGGAGCCCAAGTGGGGGCTCGACAGCGTCATCGGCTTCGAGGCGGCGAAGGCGCAACTCATGGAGGACGCACAGCTCCTCGCGCGCGGCGAGATGGACACCCTGCCGATGGGTTACCTGATCTGCGGCCCCGTCGGCACGGGCAAGAGCTTCCTCGCGTTCTGCACCGCGAAGGAGATCGGCATCCCCGTCGTGATGCTCAAGAACTTTCGCAGCAAGTACGTCGGCGAGACGGAAGGCAATCTCGAGCGGGTGTTCGCCGTGCTGCGCGCGATGGGTCCCATCATGGTCATCGTGGACGAAGCCGACACCCTGCTCGGCGACCGCAGCTCCGATGGCGACAGCGGCACTGGCAGTCGCGTGTTCGGTATGTTCGCGACGCAGATGGGCGACACGCGCTATCGTGGACGACTGCTCTGGATGCTGCTGACCGCGCGGCCTGACCTGCTTCCCATCGACATCAAGCGTCAGGGGCGCGCCGAGGTACACATCCCGCTCTTTTACAGCTACGAGACGGATGAGCTGAAGCGCATGTTCGTCGTGCTGGCGCGCAAGATCGGGACGGTGCTCGCGCCGGAGGACGTTCCCGAGATCACCGCAACCGGCGTGCTGTCGGGATCCGACGTCGAGGGCATGGTGGTGCGCGCGTGGCGAGCGTCGCGCCTCGCGGGCGCCGCGCAGATCACGCGGGAGGCGATGACCGAGGTGGTGCGCGACTTCGTGCCGTCGGCGCAGACGCTCGAGCGCGAGATGCAGGAGCTCGCGGCGGTCATCGAGTGCACGGATCGCAAGTTCCTGCCGCCGGCGATTCGCGCGAAGTACGACTCGCCGAACGGGCGTCGCGAGGCGCAGGAGCGGTTCGCGCACGTGCGGGCGATGCTGGGCGGGTAGGAAGATTGAGCTTCAGCGGGAGCGTGGGCTTGAGCCTCCAGCGATGAGCAAGATAGAGCTCGAGCTCGAGCTCGCGCTCGGGCTTGGGCTCCAGCTCGAGCTCGAGTTGCTCAATGCTGGAGGCTCATGCTCATGCTCAATGACTAGCGGTCTGGAGCTCCGACGGCCCACGTCCCCACAGCTGGATTTGACGCCGATGATTCAGCGTGCACGCATCCCCCGCCTCCTCGCACTGCCCATCGCGGTGGTGCTCGCGCTGTCCGCATGCGACCGCCCGTCCACCCCACCGCCCGCCGCGGTCCCACCGGACGAGCCGTCGCCCCTGTTCCGCAACGTCTCCGAGCCCACGGCCTCCATCGACGACGCGACCTGCGTGCGGTGTCACGCCAGCGCCGCCGCCACCTACGGGCAGCATGCGATGTCGAAATCATTTCATCCATGGACGCCCGCCTCGCGCATCGAGACACCGCTCGACACCCCACTCTATAATGCCCCAACCGGCTTCTCGTATTCGGTGATAGAGGAGAAAGGGATGCTCTATCAAGTGGAGCTTCTCATTGGTCCGAATGGTCGGCGCCTGCACGAGTTGCGCAGGCGCATGGACCATGTGATGGGGAGCGGACAGGTGGCCCGTACCTATTTCACTGAAGAGAACGGCCGGCTGTTCCAGCTTCCGCTCACCTGGTATCGCCAGCACGGCTGGGACTTCAGCCCGGGCTACGAGGTCAATAATCCCCGCTTCGATCGCGTGATGCCCGATCGCTGCATCTCGTGTCACGCCAGCTATCCCACACCGCTACCGCAGCTCGAGGGAAAGTATGCCACGCTGCGCCCGGGTATCGGATGCGAGCGATGTCACGGCCCAGGTGCGCTGCATGTGAAGGAGCGCTCGGCGATGGTGCCGCGTGACAGTGCTTACGACAACACCATCGTCAACCCGGCGCGCCTGCCGCTGGAGCGACGGATGGATGTGTGTGCACAATGCCATGTGCACACGGCGGTCACGGTGCTCCGCGAAGGCAAGAGCGACTTCAGCTACATGCCATCGCAGCCCTTGCGTGACCAGTACGCGTTCTTCACGCAGACCGGCAGTATCGACGTCGTGTCCCATGCGGACCGCCTGCGGCAGAGCGCGTGCTTCATCGCAACGCGACGTACTTCGAAACCGATGGAATGCGCGACCTGCCACAACCCCCATGAACCGCCTCCGGATCTCGCGGCGAGGAACAAGCCCTGCCAGGGCTGCCATCTGCCGCAGGTGCTGGAGCAACGGCTGGCACGCTCGCCGGCGCGCGCCGACCACATGCCAGCGTCCAACTGCACGAGCTGCCACATGCCGAGGGTGAAGGAGCGCGCCGTTCCACACGGTTCGTTCACCGAGCACTGGATCCGGGTTGCTACGCGAGCGACGAGCCGGCTCCCGGCGCAACGACCAAACGGCGGGCCGATCCAACCCTATTTCGACCGCGACAGGAACGGTACAGACGCAAAGGTCTACGAGGGCATGGGCGGGATCGTCTACGCCACGCTGGCCAACGACGGCCGAGTGCTCGGCGAAGCGGCGACTGCGCTGGACCTCGCACTCGGCACGGATACGACGCGCGGGACTGCCCACTTTCTTCTCGGCGTGGCCTATCAGCAGCGCGGCAGGCACACCGACGCCATTCGTGCGCTGGAGCAGTCGGTGCGCATCGACGCTCGTCCGGATCGGCTGCGCGCGCTGGCCCAGGCCTACGAGCGTGCGGGGCGCCCGCCCGCCACCATCGAGCCGTTGTACCAGCGCGCTCTCGCTCTGCAGCCCGCGCTGGCCTGGATCCGCGCGGACTACGCCGACTTCCTCCAGGCACAGGGACGGCGAGACGACGCGAAGCGCGCTTACCGGACCGCCCTCGAGGAGCAGCCAAGTCTTTCCGTCGGCTGGTTCAACCTGGGAACGATACTGGCCGAGGAGGGACGACTCGGCGAATCGTCGGATGCATTCCGGAAGGCCGTGCACCTGGATCCGTCGTTGGCGCAGGCGCTTTCGTCGC
>JBKJMP010000084.1:0-8129 GCA_046596395.1 Gemmatimonadaceae bacterium | reverse complement strand
GCCGCGGTGCGGCTGGGCCGCTCTTCTGGACGCCCACCATCGAGGGACTCTTCAACTACGAAGGGATCAGGGAGAACCCCGAGCACATCGACGACCCGGCGTGGCACGAGGGTCTTCCCGATTCCATCGTCGCCGACATCCGGCGCTCGCTCGCGCATCCGGACCGGCTGCCGTACTTCGCGGCAACCGCCGCCCGACGCCCGACGCTCGAGCGAAAGTTCAATCAACTGCGCGCCGCGGGCGCCACGCTCCTCATAGGAACCGACGCGGGTATCCCCATGAAGTTCCACAGCGGCGCGACCTGGAAGGAGCTGGACATCTGGGTGAACCGCCTCGGCGCCGATCCCATGTATGCGCTGCGCGCGGCCACCTACTGGCCAGCCGTGGCGATGAAGGTGGACCGCGACGTCGGAACCGTCAGCGAGGGCAAGTACGCGGACATCATCGCCGTGCGCGGCGACGTCTTGCGGCACATCAACTTGTTGTCGCGCCCCGATGTCGTGGTGAAGCATGGGGTCCGCTACCGCTAGTACACCACGGCGCTGAGCGCGGGCGTGGGCCTCCAGCGATGAGCAATGCAGAGCTCCAGCCTGGGCTCGGGCTCCAGCTCGAGCGCGATTTGCTCACTGCTCAAGGCCTCACGCTCGTGCTCAATGCTCCGTCCATTTGCAACTGAGGACACCAGACACATGCACAAACGCGACTTCCTCCGCACCCTCGGCGGCGCCTCACTCGGCCTCCTGCTGGGCGAACGGGCCTGGGCCAAGTACGAACATCTCGCCCCCGCCGCGCTGGCGGACGACGAGCAGTTCTGGGCGCTCATGCGCAGCAAGTACCGCCTCAAGCCCGATTACATCAACCTCGAGAACGGCTACTACTCGATGCAGTCCGAGGACGTGCTCGAGGGATTCATCTCGCACGTGCGCACCCTCAACCGCGAGGGCTCGTACTACATGCGCACACGGCTCGTGCCCGACAAAGCCGAGGTGCAGAAGAGTCTCGCGCGACTCGCCGGGTGCTCGGCCGAGGAGCTCATCATCACGCGCAACACCACGGAGTCGCTCGACACCGTCATCGCGGGGTTGGACTGGAAGCCCGGCGACGAAGCCGTCATGGCCGCGAGCGACTACGGCGCCATGCTCGATCAGTTCAAGCTCCAGGCGCGTCGCTACGGTATGGTGAACCGCGTCGTCACCCTTCCGCTCGATCCGAAGTCCGACGCCGAGATCGTCGATCTCTACGCGAGCGCCATCACGCCGCGCACTCGGCTCCTGATGGTCTGCCACCTCATCAACATCACGGGACACATCCTGCCCGTGAAGGCCATCGCTGAGATGGCGCACGCGCGCGGCGTGCAGGTCATGGTCGACGGCGCGCATGCCTTCGCGCATCTCGACTTCGCCATCCCCGACCTCGGCGTGGACTACTACGGCGCGAGTCTGCACAAGTGGCTCGGCGCACCGATCGGCGCGGGCATCCTGTACGTCAGGCGAGATCGCATCGCCGGTCTCTGGCCCGTCTTCGGTGAATCGGCAAACGTCGCCGACACCGACATCCGCAAGTTGAACCATACCGGGACGCACCCCGCGCACACCGACCTCGCGATCACGAATGCCATCGCGTTCCACGAGATGATCGGCGTCGCGCGCAAGGAGGCGCGTCTTCGCCATCTTCAGGCGTACTGGACCCGCCGCGTGCGCGGCGTCCCCGGCATCGTGCTGAACACGCCGAGCGACCCGCAACGGGCGTGTGCGATCGCGAATGTGGGAGTCGGAAAGATGACCCCCGCCGAGCTCGCGAAGTCCCTCCTCGACACGTACGGCGTGTGGACCGTCGCGATCAACAACGTCGCGGCGGGTGTGCGTGGTGTGCGGATCACCCCGCACGTCTACACCACCACGGCGGAACTGGATACCTTTGTCCGCGCGCTGAAAGAGCTTGCCGCTTAGAGTCGAGAGCCCGTGACCGACGCCCTACCAGAGCCAGAAGCGACCATATCTGCCGCGCCCGACCGGCGCCCTTTCGACCGCTCGATCATCGAGGGTGACCTGCGCTCGGCCGTGTGGAAGATCGCGTGGCCCACGATGCTCACGAACATCATCGGCGGGCTCCAGGGGATGATCGACCACGTGCTCGTCGGGCACTTCGTCGGCTTCGCCGGGAATGCGGCGATCGGCGTTGCCGGCCAGATCTTCATCGTCGTCATCGTGTTCATCATGTCCATCTTCACGGGCATGAGCGTCCTCGTTGCGCGGTACGTCGGCGCGGGCGACGAGAAGACGGTCGATCGCGTCGTCTATCAGGCCTTCATCACGGCCGTCGGCATCTCGGTGTTCATCATGACGCCGGTTGGCTATTTCGCGTCGCCGTACCTGCTCGACTTCGTGAATGCCGCCCCTGCCGTGAAGGCCGAGGCGCTGCCGTTCCTGCGGATCATGTTCATGTTCAGTGCGGGAATGTTCGTCTTCTTCATGCTGAGCGGCGCGCTCCGTTCTGCCGGCGACGCCAAGACCCCGATGATCCTCGGCATCGCGCTCACGGTGCTGAACATCATCTTCAACGTGATCTTCATCCGCGGGTGGGGACCGGTTCCGGCGTACGGGACGAAGGGCTCGGCGATCGGCACGTCGGTCGCGTCGGGCATCGTCGCCGTGTACGCGCTCGTGAGGCTCGTGCGCGGCGGTTGGGTCGTGTCGTTCCCCCGCGGGCTCGGTTACAAGCCCGATTGGTCGATCATCAAGTCGCTGTTCAAGTTCGGACTGCCCACCGGCTTTCAGGGCATCGCGATGAACATCGGCGGCGTGCTGATGATGGCGTTCATCGGCTCCCTCACGCTCGGCGCCGCAGCGCAGGCGGCGTTCGCGGTGTCGTATGGGCAGCTGTTCTCACTCATCACGTGGACGTCCGTCGGCCTGATGGGCGCGGCCGCCGCGGTCGCGGGGCAGAACCTCGGTGCCGGCAAGCCCGATCGCGCCGATGAGGCCGTGCACGTCGCCGCGCGCATCGGCCTCGCCGGCGCGGCGTTCGTCGGCATCTTCTTTTTCTTCCTCCCGGGCCAGCTGCTTGCGGTGTTCGGCATGAACGAGCCGGACGTCGTGGCGATCGGCACGCAGCTGCTGCGCGTGCTCAGCGTGTCGGGGTTGTTCATCGCCGTGGCGCTCACGTACACCGGCGGTCTTCAGGGCACGGGCGACACGAAGAGCCCGCTGTACATCTCGATCGTGTCGCAGATGCTCGTGCCACTGAGCATCTGCTACGTCATCCAGCAGACGTCTACGCTCGAGGCGATGCACATCTGGATCGCGATCCTGATCGGACATGCCACGCGGTGTGCGCTGAGCGTAATCCGGTTCAACCAGGGGAAGTGGCGCTCGATCAAGGTGGATCTCGTGGCCAGCCAGTCCTGAGAGCGGTTGCGGAACGCGCCCCGGTTGCGTGCGGCGTGCGGCGGACGGTTGCGATTGCGTCTGCGCCACGGTTGCGGCACGCGGATCGCGCCCCGGTTGCGTGCGGCGTGCGGCGGACGGTTGCGGTTGCGTCTGCGCCACGGTTGCGGCACGCGGATCGCGCCCCGGTTGCGTGCGGCGTGCGGCGGACGGTTGCGATCGCGTCCGCGTCACGGTTGCGGAACGCGTGCAATCGGTTTCCGGTGAAACAGAATGGTTACGTCTCGTTGTCGGTGCCGCGCAATTCTTCCGCATGCCGAAATTCGAATCGTACGACCAGCTCGCGTGGGAGCAAACCTGCTCGGCGGCGATCACTTCTGACCCGCTCTGGAAGCTCGACGTCTATCGTGCGTCGATGTACCTGCTTCACGTATCCCGCGAGGACTGTGCTGCGATCCGACGCGCCCGTCCGCGCAGCGACACAGGCGATCAACTGGACGACGCCGTCGGGTCAATCAGTGCCAACCTGAGCGAGGGCTACAGTCGCGCCACACGAGTTGATCGGCTCCGCTTGATTGGATACGCGGTGGGGTCTGCGAGAGAGTGCTTTCCCTGGTATCAGGCATCGCGCGGCGTAATACCAGACGATGTAATCGAAGAACGCTTGGTCGTGCTGTCGCGCATCCGCGCGCTCCTGCTCGCGCTGACCAATTCGCTCCGTAGAAAGGGCCTTGATCGCGGTTTCGAATCCTGACTGGTCACGCCGCCCGCAACCGTGATGCGATCCGCGTGCCGCAACCGTCAGCCGCACGCCGCACGCAACCGGGGCGCAGACGCCATCCGCAACCGTCCGCCGCACACCGCACGCAACCGGGGCGCAGACGCTAACCGTAACCGTCAGCGCCGTTGGACTCTCCCTTGCGACTATGCCGAGGCTGAGCCGTTTCGAGCTCAACCATGGCAACACTAGGGAGATCTCATGTCCAACTCACGTACTTCGCTGCTCACTGTCGCCGCGTTGGCGACGTTCACCATCGCCTGCCAGCCGCCAGTCGTCGTCGCGACCCCGGCCTCCGCAACGCCCGCCATCTGCGGCACCCCCCTCGAGACGCGCCCGGCCAATGCGCCGACGCAAACGCCCGCCTTCCAGGGCCAGACTCGCGGATGCTCGACGTCGTCGAACGCATCCTATGAGGTCGTCGTCATCGCCCGCGGCCTCGAGAAGCCCTGGGCCGTCGAGCCACTCCCCGGCGGCGACATTCTCGTCACCGAAAAGGCCGGCCGCCTTCGCGTCGTGTCCGCCAGCGGCGTGATCGGCGCTCCGATCTCCGGTGTCCCCACCGTCGACGCGCGCGGCCAGGGCGGCCTGCTCGACATCGCCCTCAGCCCGTCGTTCGCCACCGACCGCACCGTGTTCATGACGTTCAGCGAGGTCCGCGACGGTGGCAACGGCACCAGCATCGCCCGCGGCGTGCTCTCCGCCGATCACACTCGGCTCGAGTCCGTGAGCGTCATCTTCCGCGTGCTGCCCGCATACAACGGAACCCTGCACTACGGGTCACGCCTCGCGTTCGGCCCCGATGGGATGCTCTACGCCACCTTCGGTGAACGCTCCGACACACCCATGCGCCCGCACGCACAGCGCATGGACAGCCACCTCGGCAAGATCATCCGCATTCGCCCTGACGGTTCGGTCCCGAACGACAACCCCTTCGTCGGCCAGGCCGGTGCGAAGCCGGAGATCTGGTCCCTCGGCCATCGTAACGTGCAGGCAGCCGCGTTCGACGCGCAGGGACGCCTCTGGGAGATCGAGCACGGCACCCGCGGCGGCGATGAGCTCAACCTCGTCGAGCGCGGCAAGAATTACGGATGGCCCGTGCAGGCCTACGGCGTCGAGTACTCGGGCCAGCCGATCCCGGGTGCGAGCACCGCGGTCGCCGGCATGGAACAGCCCGTGTACTACTGGGATCCGGTGATCGCGCCGTCCGGTGCGCAGTTCTATACTGGGAGCGCATTTCCCGCGTGGCGCGGCAGCCTGTTCGTCGGCGCCATGAAGGAGAAGCGGCTCGTGCGCCTCACGATCAGCGATCGTAGAGTGACGGGCGAGGAGCACCTGCTGACGGATCGTGGGCAGCGCATCCGTGATGTTCGGCAGGGACCGGACGGCGCGCTGTACATCGTGACCGACGAAACCGCGGGCGAGCTGTGGAAGATCGTTCCGCGCGGCTAGAGCACCTGATCATGGACGGGACGCATGTGCCGCAACATCAAGACGCTCGCCAACTTCGAACCGCCCGCCACCAGCGATGAGATCCGCGCTTCCGCACTGCAGTTCGTGCGGAAGCTGAGCGGGACGTCGAAGCCCTCGAAGGCGAACGAGGAGGTGTTCAACCGCGCGGTGGAGGACGTCGCGACCGCCGCGCAGCGGTTGATCAACTCACTCGAGATTCACGCGTGCCCAAGGATCGCGAGACGGAGATGCGCAAGGCGAAGGAGCGGAGCCTGAAGCGCTTCGCCTAGACGATGAGCACGAGCACGAGGCTCGTGCTCATGCTCATCGTCCTACCACCGTACCCGAGCCGTCGTCGTCGGTCGGCTGCTGCGTTCCGCGGTCTGGGTTCGAGGCGCTACGAGGAACCGACCATGGAGGCGAGTGTACGTCCGAGATTCCGCCCACCAGTCATCCAACAGGATCCCATGAGAATTGCAGCCCGCACGCTCATCACCGGCGTGATCATGACCGCGGCCTTCGCCACGGCCGCGCACGCCCAGAAGATGACCCCGACCGGCATGGGCCGCGGCGGCAGCCCCCATGTGAAGTCAGACTGGACCGTCCGCGGAGCGAAGATCGCCATCGAGTACGGCCGCCCGTCGCTCAAGGGCCGCCCCGAAGCCCAGATGATGCCCGCCGGAACCCCGTGGCGCACCGGAGCCGACGCCGCCACCACGATCACGACCGACAAGGCCCTCACCTTCGGCACGGTGGTCCTCGAGCCCGGCACCTACACCATCTTCACCCAGCCTGGCGCTCAGGAGTGGCAGCTCATCTTCGGCACGCTCAAGGCACCCGGCCAGTGGGGCGTCCCCTACCAGAAGGACCTCGAGCTGAGCCGCACCCCGATGAAGCTCGGCAAGGCGAAGAAGCCCGTGGAGATGGTCACCTACCACATCGACAAGACCGCGAAGGGCGGCACCCTGAGGATCGAGTGGGGCACCGTGAGCGTCAGCGCGCCGTTTACGGTCCGGAAGTAACGGCCGGGACGAGAGGACGAGAGGACGAGAGGACACCATAGGGAGGGGGCGGGCGTTCGTGCCCGCCCCCGATTCTGGGCGAGAGAAAATAGGACAACCGCTGTAGTTTCCCGGCATGACCCTGACGAAAGCAGGCGCCTCCGCCCGTACGGGCTCGTCATGACCGATCAACTCCAGGACCGCGTCATCGCGGCCATCGGCGACCAGTACGACGTAGAGTGCGAGATCGGCCGCGGCGGCATGTCCGTCGTCCTATCGCGCCCGCGACCTCCGGCTGAATCGCCTCGTCGCCGTGAAGGTCCTCCCCCCCGAGCTCGCCTACGACGCCGCCATCCGCATGCGCTTCAAGCGCGAGGCGCAGACGTCCGCCCAGCTCTCGCACAGCCACATCGTCCCCATCTACGACGTCGGCGAACGCGACGGCGAGCTTTATCTCACCGCGTCGCGGATCGGAGGCGGTGGACGTTCGCTCCCTCGCGCCAAACGCCACGGGTGCACCGGGCGAGTTCGTGATGGAGTGCAGCGCCGCTCGACCCTCGCCCGCCAGCTCGACAGCGCCGGCCTCGCGCTCGGCAACCTTCGCCTGGATCTCGTGAAGCTCCAGTCGTCGGGGCTCTCGGCACTGTCGGACGTGACGTCAGCGACGCAGCAGGCGCGGGCGTTGTCTCGCGAGATCGGAGTGCAACTCGAAGCGGCGGCGGAAGTTCGGGCGCTGTAGCGGCGGATACTAACCGTGCGTCGTACGAGGAACGCGCAGTTGAAGGCTATCGCTTGAGGGGCGGCCGGTCGGTGACGACACGCACCTCGCGCTGCGGAAACGGTATCTCGAAGCCGTGCTCCTGCAGTGCCTCGAGGATCAAGAGCATGAGATCCCCACCAACCCGGTTCTTGCCGTCGTCGATCCCCTCCATCCAGAACTCGACGAACATGTTGATGCCCGATTCACCGAAGCCGGAGATCTCGCAGTCCGGCCGCTCCTCGATCGGCACGTCGTCGCCGGTGATGACCTTGGGATGACTGGCCACCACGCGCTTGATGATGTCCACCAGTGCCCGGATGTCGGAATGGTAGGCCACTGAAAAGTCCACGCGATAGCGTTGCCGGTTGTTCTTGTGCGTCCAGTTGGTGAACGTCTCGACGATGAACTTCTCGTTCGGCACCATGACGTCCTTGCCGTCGAACGTCTCGAGCGTCGTCGAGCGCATGTTCAACTCGCGCACGAAGCCGGTGCGACCGTCCTCGAGCTGGATGTAGTCATCGACCGACACCGAGCGATCGAGAAGGATGATGATCCCCGAGATGAAGTTCGACGCGATCGATTGGAGCCCGAATCCCAGTCCCACGCCGACCGCGCCGCCGAACACCGCCAGGGCGGTCAGGTTCACGCCCATCACCTGTAGCAGCAGCAGGAGGACGACTGCGATGATCGAGACCTGCAGGAGCTTCGCAGCGACCGCCCTGGTGCCCAGGTCCAGCTGTGCCTGGCGACGG
>JBKJMP010000038.1:0-3847 GCA_046596395.1 Gemmatimonadaceae bacterium | reverse complement strand
GATGCTGAAGACGGCGCCGGCAGGGGCAGACATCACGAGCTGGCGCTACTGACGGTCCGCCTACTGCGTTCGGTATCCCTTCCTCGGGAAGACTTCTCAGCGGCGTCCATCGCGCTTGCCGACCGCCCGGTGCGTCGCCGACGCCGTCATCTCCTCCTCGACCTCCGTCTCGTAATCCTCCGTCTTCCGGATCGCGCGCAACACGGTATTTCCCGCCGCAATCGCGCCGAGAAGTATGTAGATGTAAAACGTGTAAAACCGCCACCACAGCAACGCAGCGCCGAGCAGCTGCGGTGGAATCGACTTGCCAAGCGCCGCCTGGAACGCCATCTCGACGGCTCCACCACCGCCAGGTACCGGCACCACCGCAGCTCCATACAGAAAACCGAGCGGCCACAACGCCAACGGTGCCAGCGCCACGCCCTTCACGCTTGTCAAAACCAGCGCCGGCAACACCGTCAGACGAATCCCCACATGCACTACCGACGCGAGAAACGCACTGAACGCCGTGCGCTTCTTCACCCGCTCGACGGAATCAATCGTCGCCCGGAGTTTCCGTAGCGCCCGCTGAATCGTGCGCCACCGCCCCGCATGTAGCCTCAACACTCGAGCCCACCGCGGAGGCGGACCATTCGCATTGCGCCTCGACAGAAAGAGCGCGAGCGCACCAATCCCGAGGACGACGCCGGAGTATGCCCCCACCATCGACACCAACGTCACGAGCACCGCACCCGCGCCGCTGAATACGATCGCGACGATCAGCACCACGGCCATGAGCGAGAACACCTCGAGAAACAGCTCGGCGTAGAGGATGATCAGCACGCTCGACGACGGCAGCCCGGCCTCCGACAGCACGAAGAAGCGCGCCGGCTCCGCACCACTCCGGGCCGGCGTGATCGCCGCCGCGAAGTCGCCGCCGAGACAGGTGCGGGCGGCGGTGGAGAGCGGGAGGTCGATGCCGCAGGTGTTCGCGCTCCAACGGATCTTGTAGGAGCGGGCGAGTACTTCAACGATGACGGCCGCCAGTGCCAACAAGTGGGCGTTCATCGGCAGCGCGAGCGACGTCCCCTGCTGCGACCACCCCGCGATCATATAGATGGAAACACCGATCGTCACGGCGAACGAGAGCGCCGTGAGCAGCCAGCGGGTCGGGGTCACTGGTAGGGCGGGGGAAACATCCGGGCAAGCTACATGTCGGCAACCGTGGCGTCGATGCGAGCCAACGGTGCATGTTGCCGGGGCGTACCTTACCATCCAGTACCCTCGAAGCCGCTACCATGGAGCATCCCGTGTCAGCCACCCCCGCAAGTTCAGGCGGCGACCGCCGCGAGTTCCTGACCCAGGTCGCCGTCGCGGCGGCCGCGATCACCGCGAGCGCGTGCACCGCACCGGTCGCCGCCGCGGGCCTCGCGTCCCCGACGTCGGGCACCTCGCGCGCCGCACCGTTCGACGACACGTGGACGCGCCGGGTCGCCGCCGCGCGGCACAAGGCGGTCTTCGATGCCCCCGAGGTGGCGGACGGACTCGCCCTCACGCACGCCACCTTCTACATGCAGGGCTACCGCGAGCAGCACGACGTGGGCGGCAGCGACGTGGTGCCGGTCGTCGTGCTCCGCCACTTCGGCACCATCGTGGCGCTCAACGACTCCATCTGGGAGAAGTTCGCACTCGGCGAGCGCTACAAGATCAAGGATCCGCGCACGGGCAAGGACGCGCTCCGCAATCCATTCCTCAACGTCGTCAAAGATGAGAAGGGTGCGTTCGTCTCTCCCGAAGCGTCGCTCGAGGGGCTGATCGCGAGCGGAGCGGTGCTGCTCGCGTGCAACAAGGCCGCGATGCGCTTCGCGGGCATGATGGCGAACACGTTCAAGCGCGACGCCGAGGAAGTGCGCGCCGAGTTCCGGGCGGGCGTGGTGCCGGGCGTGCAGCTCCAGCCGTCGGGGATCTACGCCACGCTGCGCGCGCAGGACATGGGCGCGTCGTTCATCAAGTCCACCTGAGGATCGCCTGATGATTACCCGGCGGCGTTTCGAGATCATCCTCATCAGGCCATCCCACTACGATGACGACGGCTATGTCATCCAGTGGTCGCGCTCGATGATGCCGTCGAACAGCCTGGCCGTCATGAACGGGCTGTCGACGGACGCCGCGGAGCGCCGGGTGCTTGGTCCGAACGTCGATATTCACGTCACGGCGTTGGACGAATCCAACACGCGGATACGACCAGCAGAGCTGATCGACCGCATCAAGTCCGGCGGCGCTGGGGGGTTCGTGGGGCTCGTGGGTGTGCAATCCAACCAGTATCCGCGCGCGCTGGACATCGCGCGTCCACTGCGGGAAGCGGGAATCACGGTCATCATCGGCGGGTTCCACGTGTCGGGCACCCTGTCGATGCTGCCGGGCGTGCACGACAGCCTGCAGCGCGCACTGGACATGGGCGTCACGCTCTACGCGGGCGAATCCGAAGGGCGGATTGACGACATCATCGTTGCCGCCGCCAATGGCACGCTGGAGCCGATCTACAACTACCTCTCGCACCTGCCCAGCATCGAGGGTGGCCCGATGCCGCATCTGCCCGTCGGCACGGCGAAGCGGACGGTGGGCGCCACATCGAGCTTTGACGCAGGCCGCGGCTGTCCGTTCCAGTGCTCGTTCTGCACGATCATCAATGTGCAGGGCCGGAAGTCACGCCGGCGCTCGTGCGAGGACATCGACCGGCTCATCCGGCGGAGCCTCGCCGAGGGAGTCGATCGCTACTTCATCACCGACGACGACTTCGCGCGCAACAGGGACTGGGAGCCGATTCTCGACCAGCTGATCAAGATTCGCAACGAGCCGGGCAATCGCGAAATCACGTACTGGATTCAGGTCGACACCCAGAGCCACAAGATTCCCCGGTTCCTCTCGAAGGCTGGCCAGGCGCACGTCATCAACGTCTTCATCGGCCTCGAGAACGTCAATCCGGACAACCTGAAGGCGGCGAACAAGCGACAGAACAAGATCTCCGAATACCGGGAGATGCTGCTCGAGTGCAAGCGCAACGGGCTGATGACGTGGGCGGGGTACATCATCGGCTTCCCGGGCGACACCAAGGAGTCCGTGCTTGCCGACATCGAGACGATCAAGCGCGAATTGCCGGTGGACCTGCTGGAGTTCTTCTTCCTCACGCCCCTTCCGGGCTCGGTCGATCACCAGCGACTGGTGAAGGCCGGGGTGTCGATGGACGACGACCTGAATAAGTACGACCTCAATCATGCCGTCACCGACCACCCTCGGATGTCGAAGGCGGAATGGGAGGAGACGTACCAGGCGGCCTGGCGAGCGTACTACACGAAGGAGCACCTCGAGACGATCATGTGGCGCGCCGCGGCGAAGGGCGTCCATCCCAACCGCTTGTTCGTGCCCCTCGCCTACTTCTTTCACGCTGTTGCCTTCGAGGGCATCCACCCGCTCGAGGGCGGCATTCTCCGCCGCAGGTTCCGGCGGGATCGACGGCCCGGCCTGCCGCTCGAGAACCCCATTGCGTTCCACGTGCGGCATTGGCTCGGACTGATCACCTCCAACGCGCGCCTCGCATACAGCATCTTCCGCTTGTGGACGATCACTCGGCGCATCATGCGCCATCCGCGGGTGTTCGACTACATGGATGAGGCGCTGACCCCGGTCAACGAGTCGCCGGAAGTCGACGTCAGCCTGAAAACGGTGCAGGAATTCGACGTCGCCGCCGTGGAGGTCGCGCGCGCCTCGGCGTGAGCCCAGCGCCTGTCCACTCCAGCGCGTACTGTCTGCGAGCACCATCCCTCCCCATCGAGGACCCACCCGCATGGCCCGCAGACTCCTCCTCGCG
>JBKJMP010000682.1:0-2982 GCA_046596395.1 Gemmatimonadaceae bacterium | reverse complement strand
CATCTGCTTCAGGTGATAGGCGGTGAAGCAGATGGGCGCGAACGTCACGCTCGTGGATGCCTACGGTCCCGGCAACGCGCGCTCGACGTCGGGCGACGAGACGCGCGGCATCCGCTCGTCCTACGGCGATCGCGAAGCTGGCGAGCTCTGGGTGCAGTGGGCGCGCGAGGGCATGGCGCGGTGGAAGGCATTCGACGCCGAATGGAGCACGGACACTCGGCAGGCGCTCTGGCACACCACGGGCGACCTCATCATGCGTGCCGAAGCCGAGCCGTTCACGACGAAGACGAAGGAGTGGTGGGACAAGCACAAGGTGCCGCACGAGGTGCTCTCGCCAGACGAGGTTCGCTATCGCTGGCCGGTGATCGACGTCGAGGGCATCACCGTCGTGCTGAACGAGCCGGATGCCGGCGTCATCCGCGCGCGCCGCGCCACGCAGATGGTCTCCACGGCATTCGAGTCGATGGGCGGGAAGATTGCAATCGGCCGCGCGCGCATGTCGAAGATCGCAAACGGCCGGCTGGAGGAGATCGCGCTCGACACGGGACACACGCTGCGTGCGGACACGTTCGTCTTCGCGCTGGGTCCGTGGATGGGCAAGACCTTTCCCGACATCCTGCACAATCGCACGCGCACGCCGATGGGCACGGCGATCTACTACGGCACGCCGGCGAACGACGAGCGCTTCACCTTTCCCAACCTGCCGAGCTGGAATTTTCCCGGCGTCACGGGGTGGGCGGCGCTGCCGGTGGACAATCGCGGATTCCGAGTGCGCGGCAGTGCGCGGCGCCCAACACCGCCGGTCGTGCCGGGTGCACCGGTGGTTCCGCCGCCGCCCCCGCGCCCGCAGCCGCCAACGCCGCCGGCGCAGCTCGATCCCGACCTGAGCGATCGCTGGCCCGACGCGAGCCGGCTGGAGGGATCACGTCGCCTGCTGGAGCAGCGCTTTCCGCTCATGCGGAACGCGCCGATCCTGCAGACGCACTCATGTCACTACGAGAGCACCTCGAGCCGCGACTTCGTGATCGACCGCCACCCGAAAATGGCCAACGTGTGGATTGCGGGTGGCGGCAATGCCGAGGGGTTCAAGTTCGGCCCGGTCGTTGGCGAGTATCTCGCGCAGCGAGTGTTCGGCGACGAGGGGGATCCGGCGATTGCGAAGCGGTTCCGGATTCCGGAGAAGGAGTACGAACCCACCCCGCCGCCTGCGCCGGTCGTGGCGGCGAAGGCCGATTCGGTGCAGAAGGTGCCCGCGCGCTGAAAGCCCAGACCGCGGAACGCCGATGACGCCGAAACGGCGCACGCCGACGTCGCCGTAACCGCGTCAGGGGTCGCCAAACGCGGAATCGGTCACGCGCCTGGACTGCTGATCTTCGAAGAGCAAAAAAAAGAGGAAAGTAAAGAAGAGAGAAAGAGAGAGAACGAGAAGGGAACGAGAGAACGAGAAAGGAGAGAAACGCGGGCTCAGACGATCGACGCCGTTACGGCGACGTCGGCGTGCGCAGTTTCGGCGTCATCGGCGTTCCGCGGTCTGGGTTTGGCACAGCCAAGAACTCACTCCACCGCCACACACTCGATCTCCACCTTCGCATTCAGCGCGAGGCCATTCGCGCCCGCCGCCGTACGCACTGGCCGCTTGTCCGGCGCAAAGAACGTCACGTACTCGGTGGACATCGCCTGACGATCGTTGATGTCGGCGAGCAGCACGAGGCAGCGCACGACCTTGTCCATCGACGAGCCGTTCCGCTCGAGCAGGTTCTTGATGTTGGTCATCGTCTGACGCGTCTCCGGCCCGACGCCGCCGGGTACCAGGCGTCCGCCATCCGTGCCGAGCTGGCCGGCCAGGAAGATGAAGCCGTTCGCCTTGACGACGGGCGAGAACGCGCTGCCTGCGCCGCCGGTGAACGGCGGGAACGTCGGCGCGGTACTGGTCGGACGAGCGGTCGCGCATGCGGTGCTGAACGCGAGCAGGGCGGCGCAGAGCACCGGGGCGGCGGAGCGAGGCATCATTGGCGAGGATGTGGGTGAGGGTCCACGGAAAATATTGCGTCGCCCGCTCGGACGCGCCATGATGGCCGCATGACACCACGCACCCTCGCGCTCATCATCGCGCTCGCCATCGCGCCGCCGCTCGCCGCGCAGGGCAGCGATATCGTCTACGAAGCATCCGTCGAAGACCTCCAGGCGATGATGGCGTCGAGGCGCACCACCTCGGTGGCACTCGTCGATGCCTATCTCGCGCGCATCGCCGCGTACGACAGGCGCGGACCGGCGCTGAATGCGATGATCCGCCTCAACCCAAAGGCTCGCGAGCACGCCGCCGCGCTCGACCGCGAGCGTGGCGCTGGCCGCGTGCGCGGGCCGCTCCACGGCATCCCGGTCATCCTCAAGGACAACTACAACACGCGCGACATGCCCACGTCGGGCTCGTCGGTCGCACTCGCGTCGCTCCAGTCCAGGGACGACGCCTTCCAGGTCGCACGGCTCCGCGACGCCGGCGCCGTGATCCTCGGCAAGTCGAACCTCCACGAGCTCGCGGCGGGCATCACGACCATCAGTTCACTCGGTGGCCAGACCTGCAATCCATACGATATCGCGCGAGCACCCGGCGGCTCGAGCGGTGGCAGCGGCGCCGCCGTCGCCGCGAGTTTCGCCGCCATCGCGTGGGGGTCGGACACCTGCGGCTCCATTCGCCTTCCCGCCGCCGTCCACAACCTCTTCGGCCTCCGGCCCACCAAGGGGCTCTCGAGCATCGCCGGCATCATCCCGCTCTCGCACACGCAGGACGTCGGCGGCCCGCTCGCGCGCACCGTGATGGATCTCGCCATCGGGCTCGACGCCACCATCGGGCCGGACCCAGCGGATGCCGCGACGCGCCTGCTCGAGGGAACGACGCTACCGCGCTTCGTCGCATCGCTCGATTCCACCTCGCTCAAGGGCACGCGCATCGGCGTGCTGACCTCGCTCTTTGGCGATGAGGTG
>JBKJMP010000279.1:0-3137 GCA_046596395.1 Gemmatimonadaceae bacterium | reverse complement strand
TCACGACCGGCGCGCACACGTTCATCATGCAGCACGACTCGCTCGAGTCCGTCGGCTTCACGGGCATCACGACGCGCGCGATCATCACTGAGTCGCCCGCCGAGGTGCGGCTCTCCCTGCCGTCGTTCGCGTCCTTGTGGCGAGCGGCGTGCCCTACGGGCGAACCCGATGCGAACGCGGGCCTCCTCTACGGCAGCATTCGCGACGCCGCCACTCGCGCTCCGCTCGCCGGCGCCGACGTCGCGCTCACGTGGGTCGAGATCCTCGCCGACAGTGCGCGGGGGTTCATCCAGCGGCGCTATACCGGCCGAGCGCGCACGGACGAGACAGGCAGCTACACGCTGTGCGGTGTCCAGCTGTCGGAAGGATCGCGGCTCCAGGCAGGCATCGATTCCACGGCGAGTGGCCTGATCGATGTTCCGCCGACGTCGCTCCGCATTCAGCGCCGCGACCTCCTGCTCGCGCGGTCGGGGAGCCGCGACTCCATCGCGCGCGGCACCATCATCGGCGTGCTCACGCGGGAGGCCGGCGGCCCCTTCCCCGACGCACGCATCGTCATGGACGAAGCCCCCGAGGTGCGCACGGGTGCGAATGGACGCTTCCTGATTCGCGACGTGCCTGCCGGCACTCGCCAGATCGAGGTCCTCGCGCTCGGGATGCGGCCGGTCGTCACGGCAGTGGACGTGGCGGCGAACGACACCGTCACGGTGGCGCTCACGCTGCGTCGAATAACGACGCTCGAGGCCATGCGCGTTACCGCATCAGCGCGACAGCTTCGTATCCTCGAGGGCATCGAGGCCCGCAAGAAGACCGGGATGGGCTACATGAAGGACTCCACCCAACTCTGGGGCACCATGACCGGCGTATTCGACACGTTCCTCGGCCTTCAGACCTACCGAGGCGAAGGAGGCCGATTCGCGGTGGCGGCGCGCAACACTCGGGGGGGCTACTGCATGGCGAACCTGTATGTCGACGGGCGCTGGGAGCGCGACCAGGAGGAGCTCTACTGGCTGCGCACCGACGATATTGCCTCTATTGAAGTCTACCCGCGCGCCAGCATGACACCGGCCGAGTTCGTGCCACCAACCAGGGAACCATGCGGAGCGGTCGTGATCTGGACGAAGAACACATTCCGCTGATGCAGCGTCACGCCCGCTGGGCGGCGCCCGTCGTCGTCGCCCTGCTGACGATCCTCGTCTTCCTTCCCGCGCTGGACAACGGCTTCGTGGCCTGGGACGACGACAAGAACTTCCTCAACAATCCGGACTACCGCGGGCTCGGTCCGGCGAACCTGAAGTGGATGTGGACGACCTTTCACCTCGGCCACTACGTCCCGCTGTCGTGGATGACGCTCGGCCTCGATTACACGGTTTGGGGGATGCGCCCGCGCGGCTACCATCTCACGAACGTGCTGCTCCACGCCGCGAATGCATCGCTGGTCTTCGCGCTCGCTCGGCGCCTGCTCCGCGGCAGCGACGGCATCATGGCTGCGGCATTCGCGGCGCTCTTCTTCGCCATCCATCCCCTGCGTGTAGAGTCGGTCGCGTGGGTGACCGAACGGCGCGATATGCTCTCGCTGTTGTTTGCCCTGGCGAGCATACTCACGTACCTGCGCTCCACCGATGCGAAGTTCGTGCGTTGGTACTGGATGTCGGTTCTGCTCTTCGCATGCGGATTGCTCTCCAAGGCGACCGTGATGACGGTCCCCGCCGTGCTGTTGCTGCTGAATGTCCATCCGCTGGCGCGCGTGGTCCCCGGGCGCTGGTGGAGTGCCGAGGCGCGGCGGGTTTACCTCGAGCTCACGCCATTCGCGGTCATGTCCGCGGCGATCGTGGTGCTGTCGATCGTTGCCCTCGAGCCGCCGACGCAGCTCGGCCTCGCGGGCAAGGTCGCCGTCTCGGCCTACGGGCTCGCGTTCTACCTGGTCAAGACGCTGCTACCCCTGAATCTCTCCCCACTGTACGAGATGCCGCGCCCGGTGAGTCCGTTCGCCGGGCAGTTCGTCGTCAGCTATCTCGCCACCATCGCGTTCTGCGCCGCAGCGTGGCTGCTTCGGCGAAAGTATCCGGGGGCCACGTTGGCACTGCTCGCGTTTGCAGTCGTGAGCCTGCCGATGCTCGGCGTCGTCCAGAACGGACCGCAGATCGCCGCTGACCGGTACACCTATCACGCTGCGCCAGCGATCGCCCTTCTGCTTGGCGGCGTCTTCGCGCACCTGTACCGTGCGCGTTCTCGTCTCGTGATTTCCGCCGCGGCGGTCATTCTCGGAACGCTCGCCCTGCTCACGGTGGCGCAGACACGGGTGTGGCGCACCTCCGATAGCCTGTGGTGGCACGTGCTCGCGGTGGACCCGCGTTCCTCGATTGCACACAGCGCCAAGGCGAGCCTGCTCTTCGCACAGGGGCGCATCGACGAGGCCACCGCGCTGAGCGAGCGCGCCGTGTCGCTCTCGCCCGCCGATGCCGAGGCGCACAACGCGCTCGGAGTCGCGCTGGCGCGACAGGGCAGGCTGGCCGAGGCGATCGGGCACTACGAGCAGTCAGCGGCCCTCAAGCCGCTCCTCGACGATGTCCACAACAACTGGGGCGTCGCGCTCGCCCAGCTCGGTGATCTCGCCGGAGCCGTGCAACACTACCGCACGGCTCTCGCGCTCGAGCCCAACAACGCCGACGCGCACGTGAACTGGGGGAATGCCCTCGTGCGCATGGCCCTCCCGAACGAAGCGATCCCGCACTATTCGGAAGCACTGCGCATTCGACCGGACCACGCCGACGCGCACCACAACTGGGGCGTCGCGCTCGCTCGGCAGGGTCGCCTTGCCGAATCCGTCGTCCACTTCCAGGCGGCGCTCGATGCGCGCCCCGATCACGCCGAGGCGCGCGAGTATCTGGCGCGGGCAACGGCGCTCCTCCAGCAGGCTCCGCGCTGAGCCCCGTCTCTAGACAGGAGAGACGAGAGCTTGCATCGTCCCATGTACCGACACGTCGCCGGTGTTCCGCCTTTGAGGTAGCTCCATGACCTGCGGACGTTTGCGCTTCACTACTACGCGTCGCTCGGCAATCGCGGCCGCCCTGCTCGTCTGGTGTTCCGCCGCATCGGCACACGCGCAGGTCGTCGTCCGGGGCGTCGTGGTTGAT
>JBKJMP010000398.1:0-6075 GCA_046596395.1 Gemmatimonadaceae bacterium | reverse complement strand
TTCAGCGGCACGATCCGGGAGAACCTCCTGTTCGTTCGCCCCGAGGCGACGGATGGGCAGTGCCTCGACGTCCTGCGCCGCTCCGCCGCGCATTCCCTGCTCACGCGCGCCGACAAGGGGCTCGATACGGTGATCGGCGAAGGAGGAATGAAGATCTCTGGCGGCGAGAAGCAGCGGCTGTCGATCGCCCGCGCCCTTCTGCGCGATCCGCAGTTGCTCGTCTTCGATGAGGCGACCAGCTCGCTCGACTCGCTCACGGAGGAGGAGATCAGCCGCACGATGCGCGACGTGGCCGAAGGTGCGGACGTGATCACGGTGCTGATCGCCCACCGGCTGAGCACCGTGCTGCATGCCGATCGCATCTTTGTGCTCGAGCGCGGACGCGTGATCGAGCAGGGGCACCACGACGAGTTGCTGGAGCGGAAGGGACTCTATTACGCAATGTGGCGCCAGCAGGTGGGCGAGCGTCGCACGTCACCGATCGCGCCCCCGGGTGCCACCGCTGCCCTGGCCGTCGCCGGCGACTAGGACGGATCGACCTGATCTCACCCACTCCGCGCCCGATTCCCGAGGCCGCCATGGGTATCGGTACGCCAGCGTACAAGACATCGTGACCCCGCGTACACACGCTTTCATGGCAAGATGGGCTATTCGGTGCCACAATGCCGTACCCACAGTAACGCGTGGTTGGCCTGCAAAATCCATAACATTCTACGCGGCAACACATTAGCTGTACGGTCCAATTGGCACGGGCTTGGCGTTAATTGCCAAGATTATGAACGCTGGCGAACCGATAGTCGAAGCACAGGTCATGTTGCCCGAGCGAAATCGCTTCGGTCGACCAAGAGAGGCCGTTCGCTCGGTCACAGACCGGGGCGCGATCGCCTCAGCCGAGGTGCTCCGCGCGCACCGGAGCGCCCGCATCTGCACGGCGCTCGTGCTCGCCCTCCTCGAGCTCGGCCTGTTTCACGGACTCGTCGGCAAGGACGGAGTCGACTCGACCGTGGTTGGCGTGCTGGTCTCTGCCATCGGGTATGTGGTTGCGGTGAGCATCATGCACGTCGCCATCGTGCGTCGCGGGAGGGCATCGTCGTGGGCCGTGACCCTCGTCCTGGTTCTGGACCTGGCCTTCATCCACCTGCTCACCTGGTATGCGACCGGTGCGAGCGGCGCGCAGCTCTTCGCGCAACGGCTCTGCGATCGGATTGCGCGGCACGACCTCCGGGTCGGAAGCAGTCCCGAACCGGTGTCCGTCACGGCGAGCATCGGCGTGGCCGTCGGCTGCCCGCGCGGCACCGCCGACTTTGCCGAGCGCCTCTGGTCGCGCGCGGACGATGCGCTCTATGCGGCGAAGCGGAGTGGCCGCAAATTGTGTTCGTGGCTGGACGGCGGAGACGCGCCACTCGGGTAGTCATCTTGCCATTGGCAGCGCCCTCTCGCCGAAGAACGCCATCGCGAGTTGAATCAAGCCCATTCCGCGGTGTGGATTTTACAAAAGCTCGTCGAACGCCTCATCACACGCAGCCAGGCAGCGCTCCAACCCCGCCAGCGTGTGATCGCCCATGTGGCCGATGCGCACGCTCGTCTCCTTGTTCTTGCCATACCCACTTCCAATCGTGAACCCGCGCGCCGCCACCGCCGTGAGCAGCACCGATGCGGTGAGGTTCGCCGGAAGCGTCACGCTGGTGACCGAGGGGGAGCGATGTCCCTCCGTTGCCGCAACGCGCAGCGCGTCGCCATGCCGTGCGGCGAGGGCATCGACCCATGCGTACGTGCGCGCCGCCATTGCCGCGTGTCGCTCCCAGCGCGCCGGCATCGTCTCCGCCGCAATCGCCGCGAGCTGCACGTCGGCGGCGAAGAACAGGGGAATCGCCGGCGTGTTCGGCGTCTGGTGCTTCACCGCGTACGCGTCGAACTCCACGAGGTCGAAATAAAGTCCGCGCCCTGACTGCGACTTTGCACGCTCGATGAACGCACGTGACGCGGTCGCGAACGCGAGGCCAGGCGGCAGGGCGAGGGCCTTTTGCGACCCGGTGAGCGCATAGTCGAGATCCCACTCATCAAACCGCAGCTCTGCGCCGCCGATGCCCGTCACCGAATCGACGAGGCATACCGCGCCATGCTCGCGCGCGAGACGCGCGACTGCGCGCACATCGGTGAGTGCGCCGGTGGACGTCTCCGAATGGACGACGGTAACCGCCGCGTACTGCTGCCCGCCGAGCTTGCGCCGCACGACTTCGAGATCGACGGTCTCGCCCCACGTCACGTCGATCACGTCCGTCTCACGCGCGCACCCCTTGGAGATCGCGGCGAACCGCGCCGAGAATGCGCCGTTCACGATCGAGAGCACGCGGCCGCTCGGCGCGCAGCGCACCCCCGCCTCCATGAGCCCAGTCGCCGACGAGCTGCTCACGTACACGGGGCGCGTCGTGCCGAAGATGTGCTTCAGCCCATCCTGCATCCGCGCGTACATCCCCTCGAACACCGGTCCCCGATGCGGGATCATCGGCTGCGTCATCGCGTCGAGGACCGGGCGCCGGACTTCCGTGGGGCCAGGGAAGAAGAAGGTGCCGTCCGTGAGCAGCGACATGGTCATGCGAGGACGATCTCCGTGAGCTGGTCGAATGAGCCGATCTCGAGGTCTGCCACGTCGGCCACCGCGGCGCGGCGCACGAAGCCGGTGAATGCCGCAAACGCGTCAACGGCAGGACGTATCGCAAGGTCGGTGGCGCCATCGCCCATGGCAAGCACGCGTGGCTGAAGGCGGATTGCCGCCGCCACGCTGCGCTTTCCCGCGGCAGTCGCCAGTGGCGACGCGGTATCGAACCCCGCGTACCGGCCGGCGTCGTCGAATCGAACCGAGACCGCGTGGACGTCCGAGTGCGGGATGCCGAGCGTCGTGGCAACTGGCAGGATGGCCTCGCGCAACCCACCGCTCACGATGACCACGCGCCGCCCCGCCGCCGCGAGCGCACAGACGGCGCGCTTCGCGCCGGGCGCGAGCGACTCGATGTAGGCACGCGCGAGCGTGTCAATCTCGCTCGAGGCCGGATGCACGAGCGACAGCCGCTTGCCATAGACGGAGTCGAGCGCGATCTCGCCGGTCATCGCGCGCTCAGTGAGCGCGGCCACCTTCGCGCTCATCTCTGCCCCGCGCAGCGCGGCGAGCCAGTCAATCCCCTCGATGCCGCAGAGCGTCGAATCCACGTCGAGGATCACGCTCGCGAACCCGCGCTGGCTCACAGCACGTTCCCAGGTGCGAGGATACCCGCGGGGTCGAGCTCGCGCTTTACCGCCTGCATGGCGCGCACCTGCAGCGGCGACATCTGCAATGGCAGCCACTTCCGCTTGATCTTCCCGATGCCATGCTCCGCCGCCACGGTGCCGCCGAGCGCGATGACCTCGCGCAGCGTAGCCTCGACCACGCGCTCGATGCGCGCGAGCTCGTCTGCATCGTTCGCGATGAAGTTCTGGTGCGGGTGGCCGTTCCCCGCATGCCCGTAGATCACCGCCTGCTCGATGCCCGCATCCGTCGCGAGCGCGCGCGCTCGCCCGATCGCCCGCGCAAGGTGCGGGTACGGCACTGCCCAGTCGGTGGACACTTTCCGCCCGCCATGCGCGCGGCGCGCGGCTCCGCGCTCATTCATGTGCGCGGGCACCGCATGACGGACGCGCCGCGCGTCGCGGAGCGCGGTTTCACCCTCGTACACGCGCACATCGTCCACGATCGCCTCGTGCGCCTCGGCGAGCGTGAGCCATTCGTCCAGCGCGGGCTCGGTGCCGCGGGGAGGGACCTCTTCCACGTACACGAATGCCTGCGCCGCAGCGGCCCACGTCGGGGTTTCCTCCGCCGCGCGGACGATGCCCAGCGCGAGGACGTCGAAGAACTCGAGACAGCGTGGATGCACGATCACGCTCTCCCGCGCCGCCACGACGAACTGCAGCGCCGCCGCCTCGGACGCAAACGGAATCGCCAGCCCGATGACGTGCTCCGGAAGCGGCAGCAGCGCGAGCGTCGCCTCGACGACGACGCCGAGCGTGCCCTCGCTGCCGATGAACCAGTCCACGGGATCGTGGGCGAGCGCGTAGCCGACGGTGTTCTTCTCGAGCGACGTCCGCTTGACCTCCACCAGCGATCCGTCCGATAGCGCGACCGTGAGCCCCACGACGTGCGGACGCGTGGCGCCATAGCGCAGCGACCGCGCTCCCGACGCATTGCAGGCGACCGCGCCACCCACCGTGCACTCCTCCTCGCTCGTGGGATCGGGCGCGAAGAGCAGCTCGTGCGCGGCGCAGGCGCGCTTGAGGTCACCCACGAGCACGCCCGGCTCCACGCGCACGGTTCGCGCGACGGGATCGATCGCGATGATGCCCTGCATCGCACGGAGCGACAGCAGGATGCCACGGTCGCAGATCGACGCGCCGGTGGTGCTGCTCTGCCCGCCCGCCGTGGTGACCGGCGTCCCGGCCGACGACGCCTCCGCGAGCAGCGCCGCAACCTCCGCCGCCGACGTGGGCCGCGCGACGCCGTCAGGCACGAGCACGAGCCCCGAGGCATCGGCGGCGTACGCACGCCGCACCCCCTCGTCGCGCTCGATGGCCGGCGTCACCACGCGGTCACACCCCCTTGAAGTGCACGACGGTCGCCGACGTGATGTCCGGAAGCTTGAGCAGCGCCTCCCGCACGCCACCGCCAACCGTTCCATCCACGCTGATAGCCGCCAGCGCCTCGCCGCCCTGCGCCAGCCGCGCCTGATGATACTCGGCGATGTTCACGCCGGCGTCGCCGAGGAGGGTGCCCACGCGTCCGATCACGCCCGGAACGTCGTGGTTCGTCAGGATCACCAGCGTGTCGCGCGGCGCGACATCAACGTGGAATCCGCCGATGCGCGTCAACCGCCCAGCCGACCCCTCCGGCGCCACGCCGGCGACCGCGATCTCCTGCATGCCGCCACTGAGGCTGATCTGCACCCCGAATGGCCCGAGCGCTTCAGACTCCGTGCACGAGAGCTCGATACCACGCGCCTCGGCGAGTGCGCGGGCGTTGATGAGGTTCAACCGCTCCACCTCGACGGCGCCCTCGAGCACGCCGGCCGCCGCCGCGGCGAGCAACGCCGCCGACGCGCTCGCCAGCTCGGACCCGCAGCGCAGCGACAGGCGCTGTACCGCGCGCACGCCACGATCCGCGAGGATCGCCCGCGCCACCGCCGACGCGCGCCGCGTGACGTGCAACGCCGTCTGCAACTCGCGCCAGTCGCCGATGCCCGCGCCCGCGACGTTGATGCTGCGCGAGAGCTCGTCGTGGAGCAGGGCATCACGGACCGCCGCGCATGCGTCGACGGCCACGTTGCGCTGTGCCTCCTCGCTCGACGCACCGATGTGCGGCGTGAGGAACGTGTTCGGCGCCTTTCGCAGCGGATGGTCCGCGGCGAGCGGCTCCTTCGAGAACGCATCGACGATCGCACCGCCCAGTTGGCCGCTCTCGAGCGCCTGGACCAACGCGGCCTCCTCGATGATCCCGCCGCGCGCCATGTTCACCGCGATCGCCCCGCCCTTCAGCCGCGCAAGCTCGCGCTTGCCGAGCATGCCGTCCGTCTCCTCGGTCAGCGGCGTGTGGACGGTGATGATGTCGGCCGACTCCAGTCCCTCCTCGAGCGAGGCGAGGTGCCGGATTTTGAGTGCGCGGAACCGCTCGTCGCCCACGTACGGGTCGTAGCCGGCGACGTCCATGCCGAACGCGAGCGCCCGCGTGGCGATCTCACCGCCGATGCGTCCCACGCCGACGATGACGAGCGTCTTCCCCTTGAGCTCCGTGCCGAGGAGTTGTGAGCGGTCCCACTTCCCCTCGCGCATCGACACGGCGGCGTGCGGGAGGTGGCGAATGAGCCCGATGAGGGTGCCGAAGAACAGTTCAGCGACCGCCACGGTGTTGCCGGCAGGCGCATTGATCACGGCGATGCCAAGTGCGGTGGCCGCCTCGATGGCGATGTTGTCCACGCCGACGCCGGCGCGCCCCACCACCCGGAGCCGCGTCGCACGCTGCAACAATGCCTCGGTGATGCGTGTCGCGCTGCG
>JBKJMP010000202.1:0-13659 GCA_046596395.1 Gemmatimonadaceae bacterium | reverse complement strand
CTCAGCGGCAGCCTCTACCTCGAGGCGCTCGCGATGACGCGCGTGGCGCGTGAGGCGTACGTCCTGATCTGCGGCAAGTACCCGCACCCGCAGACGATCGTGCCAGGTGGCATGAGCTCGACCATCAACCTCACGGTGATGAACGAGATGTACGTCCGCATGAGCCAGTTCTTCGATTACGGGAAGAAGATCGCGGGCATCTGGGACGACATCACCGATTTCTTCTACGAGGCGGACCCGAAGTACAAGATGGTGGGCGCGCGCCGCGCGAACATGATCGACACGGGGATCTTCGACCACCCCGACGCCTACGATGCGACGTACGCCAATGCCGACGCCTGGGGCAATCGCCGGTGGGCCACGCCAGGCGCGATCGTGGATGGCAAGCTCGTCACCACCGACCTCCACAAGATCAACATGGGGCTCGAGGAGTTCGTGGAGCACTCGTACTACGACGAGTGGACGGGCAGCGGCCAGAAGCCGCACTTCCCCACGGACCAGGTGGGCAATCCGCTCTCGCCGCACCACCCCTGGAACAAGATCACGAAGCCAAAGCCGGGCGCGCAGAGCTGGAAGGAGAAATACACCTGGGACACCGCGCCACGCTGGGACCGGCTCGGCATGGAAGCCGGCTGCTACGCACGCATGTGGAACACGGCCGTCGCGCAGAAGCTGCCCGACAATCCATTCATCGAGAGCACGGGCCATTCGCTCAAGATTCGCCTGCCGCGCGGCAAGCTGCCGGAGACGGAGATCGAGTGGCACGTGCCCGACGTCTGGAACGCCTTCGAGCGAAATCGCTCGCGCGCGTACAGCGTGGGGTACACCGCGATGATCGCGATGAACAACTGGATGGCCGCGATGGAGCGCCTGAAGGATGGCGACACGCGGACGTCCACGAAGTTCGAGATCCCCAAGCGCGGCGAGCAAATGGGCGTCGGTTTCTGGGGTGCCGGGCGCGGGTACCTCACGCACCACCTCGTTCTCGACCGCGGTGCGGTGTCGAACTACCAGATCGTCACGCCGTCCACGTGGAATGCGTCGCCCACCGACAAGTGGGGGCAGCCCGGTCCGTACGAGGAGGCGGTGATGAACACGCCGCTGCTCGAGGAATCGACCGAACCGGAGCAGTTCCGCGGGGTGGACATTCTCCGCGCGATCCGCAGCTTCGATCCGTGCATGCCGTGCACGACGCACATCCAGTCGGAGGCGGGAATGATCACGCGCGAAGTGAACACGTGTGCGTGCGGGCTGGACGACTGAGGCGCGCATGCGGTCGGTGATCGGCGGCGTTGGATACCGGAACCTGCGCGACCACTCGCTCGGCATCGTGATGAGCGACGAGTTGGAAGCGCACGCCTGTCCGCCGTCGCTGCTCGTGGAGGACCTGTGCTACGGTCCCGTGGCCGTAGCGCAGTGGTTCCTCGACGAGGCCCGCGAGGCACCGATCACGCGAGCGGTGTTCATCACGGCCATCGCCCGCGAGGACGGCCGTCCGCCTGGCACCATCAGCGCGTATCGATGGGATCACTCGCTGCCATCCGATGACGAGATCCAGCGTTGCGTAGTTGATGCTGTCACGGGAGTCATCTTCCTCGACAACACCCTCATCGTGGTCGAGTGGATGAAGGCGCTGCCGGCCGAGACGATCGTGATCGAGGTGGAGCCGCTGGAGCATGCGTTCGGGGACGAGATGAGCGCCGGCGTTGCAGCGGCGTACGCGGAGGTACGGCGCCTCGCACTGCACCATGCGACGAACGAGCTGGCGATACGAGAGCTTCCCGTCCAACCACTCGGCGGCGCGTGGCCGGCGCTTCACGGGTCGCGGGTCGCGTCATGACGGACGAGATCATGGCGACGGAGCCGGAAACCGCCGACCTGCTCATCAAGGCGGAGGAGCTGATCGCGTTCCTCGGCGGCCACGCCGATCCCGCCGTCGGCGCGGCCACCACCGATCTCCTCGCCCATATCGACGCGGTCCACCGCACCGCGCTCTCCCACCTCATGGGCGCCATCCAATCCATGGCCGGCGATGCGTTCGTCAACCGCCTTACGGGTGATCCGGCGATCCGGCTGCTCCTGATGTCGTATGACTTGCTCGCGGTCGATCGTCGCACCCTCACGGAAGAGGCGCTCGATGCCGTCCGCGGACACCTCCATGCGCATGGCATCGACGTGGAGCTGGTGGAGGTGCTTGGTGGGGTGATCACCGTGCGCCTCCACGGCGTGAAACCGGATGACGCCCGCTACGACGGCGTGGTGCACGACATCGACGAGGCGCTCCGCGCCGGACTGCTCGGCTTCCAGGAGCTCGACGTCCGCGACGGGAAGGGAGCCCGCCCGGTGGCCGATTCGACGTTCCTGCCAGCCTCGTCGCTCCAGCGTGCATTTCGGCCCGTGTATCGCGACGTCTGTGCTGCCGACGAGCTCGCGCCCGGCACGATGCGCGGCGTGATCGTGGATGGCTCGCCTGTCCTCGTCGTTCGAGCGGACGACGAATACTTCGCGGTGCGAAACGCCTGCGGCGACAGCCCGCTGCCGCTCGACTACAGTACGCTCGACGGAACTGAGCTCACCTGTAGCTGGCACAGCTGCCGCTACGACGTTCGCACCGGCCATCGCCTCGATCGGCCCGATGCGGGGCGCGAGGAGCAGCTCAGCGTTCTTCCCGTGCGCGTGAACGAAGGCATGGTGCAGGTCGTTGTGGGCACGGCGCGCGTGGGCGCTTCCGCGTGATGCGCACGCTCGTGGCCGGTTTCGGCCAGGTGCTGCGCGGCGACGATGGCTTCGGCATCGCGGTGCTGCATCGCCTCGCCGAGCGCGGCGTTGCGAGCGCGGATGTCGAGTTGCTGGATGTGGGAACCGGAGGCATTCGTCTCGCCCAGGAGCTGATTGCCCCATACGACCGGCTCATCATCATCGACGCGACGACGCGCGGCGGCGTGCCGGGTACGGTGTACTGCCTCGCCGTGGACGACGTCGCACCGACGCGCGAGATCGACATGCACACGACGGTTCCATCGCGCGCGCTCGAGGTAGCGAAGGCGCTGGGTCCCCTCCCTCGCGAGATCTACCTGGTCGGGTGCGAGCCCGCATCGGTGGACGAGTGGACGACGGAGTTGTCGCCGGTGGTGGCCGCCGCGGTGGACGAGGCGGTGCGTCGCGTGGAGGAGTTGCTGCGGGTGGGCAACGACATCGCGCGCGAGGACGAGCTGCTCGAGTTGCTCTACTGGTTCGAGGGGGAGGGCTTCGGCGGCGTCGCGTCCATGGATGGGATCGTGCGCTTCACCGGAATGGCCGAGCCGTTGGCCAGTCGCACGCTCGGCCGGCTCGTGGCACGCGGCGACGTGTTGTTGGACAAGACGCGCGGCGCCGAGTATCGCCTCACGGAAACCGGCCGCCGCGAAGCCGCCCGCCGGTTTGCCGCCGAGTTCGCGCCCATGCTCAGCCAGGGTCACGGTGAGTGCAGCGATCCGGACTGCGACTGTCACTCCAGCGAAGGTGGCGCGGCCGAGTGTCATGCGCGCGCTCATGGTCACTCGGAGCGCAGCGCGCGCTGATCGATGGTGGGTGGGGCGAGCGGCGGCAGCGCGGTGACATCGTCGAACCGTGACACGATCGTTGCCGCCTTATGCGCGAGCGTGCGCTTCGTGACGACGGCTGGGTTGGGTTCGGTGCGAGGCCGCTGCAACGCCGCGGCGGCTCTCTGTACCACGCAACGACTGCCTCCCATCCCCCGTCGCATGCACAAAAGTGTTCCCTTTGACGCGAGAACGCGCTCGTGCTCCCGTCGTTCGGGATCTCGCGCGCTGGTTGCCGCGACCTATCTCCTGCTTGCCGTCGGGGCAGGGTTCGCCACCGCTCCTGCTGCGGCGGCGCAGGGAACGGATGCCGTCATCCGCGGCGACGTACGCGATGCGGCGGGTGCGGCGCTTGACGGCGCCATCGTGCGAGTCCCCAGGACGGATCGACATCAGCCGCTCCATCGGGCGCGACCGTCATCCATCGCGAACCGTGACCGGCCACCAGCGTATCTGGAACGCATCGTAGGGCCGTCAGCCGTGTCGCGTTTCGCGCAACTCGTGGCGCGTGACCGCTATTCATGGCATTGGGACTCCCAACTCGCGCTGACGTCCGTATCCTCTGGCTCGACGCTTACGAGATACCCAACATGTCACCTACGCTGATTCCGATTCGTCGCATTGCAGCCATGGCCGTCGCGATCGTTCTCGATCCGCTCACTGCAGCGTCGAGCGCCGCACAGCAAACTCCCCGATCGCACACCGATCGGCCCGTAGCGCATGCCGCGCCCGCGAGCGGGGGGGGAGCATCACCATCAACGGCCGCCTCGACGAGGCGGCGTGGGCCGCTGCGGTGCCAGTCACCGCCTTCACGCAACTCGACCCGGACGAGGGACTGCCGGCGAGCGAGCGCACCGAGGTGCGCATCATCTACGATGCCGAGGCGCTCTACATCGGCGCGCGGCTCTACGACCGCGGCACGGTGTCTCGGCGCCTCGTGCGCCGCGACGCCCAAGTAAACGACTCCGACTGGTTCATCATTGCGCTCGACAGCTACCACGATCACCTCACGTCGTACCGCTTCAGCGTGAATCCCGCCGGCGTGCGCCGCGACGAGACGTTCACCAGCGGCGGGAGCCGCAGCGGCACCGCGACGACCGGCGGCGCGATCATCGAGCGAGGAGGACAGGCGGACCAGAGCTGGGATCCCGTGTGGCAGGCGGTAGCGACCGTGACGGACTCGGGCTGGGTGGCGGAGCTGCGCATCCCGTTCGCGCAGCTTCGCTTCAGCCGCGCTTCCGTGCAAACGTGGGGGCTGCAACTCGAGCGGCGTATCGCGCGCAAGCAGGAGCAGGCCCTCTTCGCCTTTGTGCCGAAGAACGAGCCCGCGGGTGTCGCTATCTACGGACACCTCGAAGGGCTGGAGGGCATTCAGGCACCCAAGCCGCTCGAGATACTACCATATATGTCGACGCGCCTGCTGCGACGGCCGGTTGTCACGCAGAATCCCGGCATCACTTTCCCGAATCCATTCCAGCGCCGTTCTGAGACAAGTACCGGTGCCGGCGCGGACGTGAAGTACCGGCTCACTCCCAACTTCACGCTCGACGGCACACTCAATCCCGATTTCGGACAGGTGGAGCAGGACCCGGCGGTCGTGAACCTCACCGCCTTCGAGATCCGCTTCGACGAGCGGCGGCCGTTCTTCGTGGAAGGCGCCGAGATCATGCGGTTCGGTACGAGTGTGCAGGGGAATCCGGAGGGTGGACCGCCGCAGCTCGTCTACTCGCGACGCATCGGTCGCGCGCCGCAGCTCGCGATGCCGCGCGACGCGGTGTATACCGACGTTCCCGAGACCACGACCATTCTCGGGGCAACGAAACTGACGGGGCGCACGCGAAGTGGGTGGTCGGTCGGAGCGCTGGAAGCAGTAACGCAGCAGGAGAATGGTCTCCTGATCGATGCGAATGGTGTGCGCCGAGAGGCGATCGTGGAGCCACTCACCAACTATTTCGCGGGGCGGCTGAGGCGCGATCTGAGCGGGGGACGCACGACGGTCGGAGGGATGCTCACCTCGGTGCACCGCCGAATGAACGAGAACCCGGGCTCGCCAAGCTTGCTGCGCTCGACGGCCTATTCCGGTGGACTCGACTTTCGGTCCGAAACCACGGATCGCGTATGGTCGGTGTTTGGCTCCTTCTCGCCGAGCTACGTGAGCGGATCGACGGCGGCGATTGCGGCGACGCAGCGATCCAGTGCCCACCTTTTCCAGCGGCCAGACGCCGACCACCTCGACTATGACGCGACGGCGACGTCAGTCTCCGGCTTTCGCGCGCAGATCGATGGCGGCAAGCGGGCGGGCACCTGGATTTGGAACCTCGCGCTCACCGCGACCAGCCCCGGGTACGAGATCAACGACCTCGGATTCCAGCTCAACGCCGACCGGATCCTGCTTGACCCGAACGTCACCTACGAGCAGAACCGCCCCGGACAACTTTTCCGCCGCTGGAGCCTGCGCTTCGGGCCAGACAACGACTTCAACTTCGGCGGAGACCTCATCCGTTCGGGCGCCATGTGGAGCTTCCAGTCGCAGCTGCACAACTTCTGGACGAACAGCGTGCGCTTCAACTGGATCGCCCCGTCGCTGAACGACCGCCTGACTCGCGGCGGACCGCTCACGCGCACGCCGGCCGGTTGGCTCGCCGGGTTCGACGTGGGAAGCGACCCGCGAAAACGATACACAACGACTGGCGGCGTCACCTACACACGCGATAGAGCCGGGTTGCAACAGACCACTGGCATTCTGCTTGCCGGCGTCCGCCCCGCCAGCAATTGGAACGTGCAGATCGGGCCGAGCCTGAGTCGGGTTCGTCTGCCCGCGCAGTACGTCACCACCGTCGTGGACCCAACCGCCGTATCGACGTATGGCAGCCGCTACGTCTTCGCCGCGCTCGATCAGACGACGCTCGGCATCGAGACGCGCCTCAACGTCACCTTTACACCGGCACTATCGCTCGAGCTGTACGCACAGCCCTTCTTCGCGACGAACGACTTCGGCGCGCTGAAGGAGCTCCGCGCCCCGCGGACGTTCGACTTTCTGGAGTACGGCAAGGACGTCGGCACGAGCGCGCGAGAGACGGGCGCGCGGTACCGGATCGATCCGGATGCGGGCGGCCCCGCGCAGCCGTTCCGCGTGGACGACCGCGACTTCAACCTGCACTCCCTGCGCGGGAATGCGGTGCTGCGCTGGGAGTGGCGTCCCGGCAGCACGATGTTCCTCGTCTGGCAGCAGGAGCGCGCGGGCCGACTCGGCGCAATCGACGCCGAACGTGATGGTCGCCAGATCGGTGGCTTCGACGTCTCCTCCGGCGTCGACGACCTCTTCGCTATCCGGCCGACGAATGTGCTGGTGTTCAAGGTGAGCTACTGGCTCAACCCGTAAGTTCCGTCATGCCCCTGCAGGAATTCAGCAACTCGACAACACGGTCGGAACTAACCACCGCGCGGCCCGACGCCGCGCCGCTGCGCACCGTGGAAATGACGCTCATCGCCGCCGTGTGGGCGTTCTATGGCGCGATGAGCGTTGCGACCGAGATCGTCGATCACCGTGGGGGATGGCTCCTCGGTCCGGACGGAGAGCTCCCGCTTCGCCTCTTGGTAAACCCCGCCGTCTGGGCTGTCGTGACGGCGCTCCTGTTGTGGGCGAGCCGCCGCATCACGCTCGACTACACGTTCTGGCGTCGCCGTGCGGTGCTGGTGGTGATTGCAGGAATTCTTGTCGCGAACGCATCCGATCTGGTGAGCGATGCGATCTATGACGCCCTCGCTCCAGGGGATGGTCCTCCCGTACGGTACCGTCCGGGGCTCGGCAATTTTTCGTGGCTCGATGACCTGGGAGTGTTCCTTGCCGCGCTAGGCGTCGCGACAGCGCGAGGGTTCGTCTTGCGCGAGCAAGCGCGCCGCGGAGAGGCACAACGGCTCGCTGTCGACCTCGAGGCCAAGTCCGTTCGCATCCAGGCGCACGCAGCACAGCTGCAAGCGCAGCTCGCCGAAGCCCGACTCGACGCGTTGCAGCGCCAGCTCGACCCCCACTTCCTGTTCAACACGCTCAACACGGTTTCGGCGCTGGTGGAACGCGATCCAAGCGGTGTCCGCCGCATGATTGGCCAGCTGAGCGACCTGCTTCGACACAGCATCGACGCCGGATCGTCGCCTGAGATACCGCTGCGGCGCGAGCTCGAGCTGCTCGAGCGTTATGTAGACATCATGCGGGTTCGGTTCGAGGATCAGCTCGAGATCACCGTGCGGGCGGACCCGAACACGCTGGATGCGCTCGTGCCGAATCTTGTCCTCCAACCGCTGGTGGAGAACGCGATCAAGCACGGCGTGGAAGAGCGGAGTGACGGCGGACGCGTGGAGGTCGAGGCGACACTCGACGGCGACAGCCTGGTGCTCCGAGTGCGCGACAATGGATCCGGCATGTCACCGTGGTCGGCAGCAACGATGGACACATCCGCGGAGCCTTCCGCCGGAGGCCGACGCGGCATCGGATTGCGCAACACCGCAACGCGACTCGCAGAGCTCTACGGCCCGAAGTTTCGATTCACCATGGGGCCGGATGTTGCGGGCGGCACACTCGCCGAGGTCCGACTTCCATATCATACGCGCGCCGCAGAAGGCACAGAGGTGTCGCGTGGTGAATGAAGAGCGAGGCGCGGCGATTCCGCTGCGCGTGTTGGTAGTGGACGATGAGCGGCCGGCGCGACTCCGGCTCGAGGACCTGCTACGCCGTCAGCTCGGCGTCGAGATCGTCGGATCGGCACGCAACGGTACGCTCGCCGTCGAGGCGATCCGCACCCTGAATCCCGATCTGGTATTCCTCGACATGCAGATGCCCGTGATGAGCGGGCTCGAGGTGGTCGGCGAGGTGGGACCCGACTCCATGCCGGCAACCATCTTCGTGACGGCGTTCGATCGATATGCCCTTCAGGCCTTCGACGTCGCTGCCGTCGACTATCTCGTCAAGCCGTTCACCGACGAGCGCTTCGAGCAGGCATTCCAGCGCGCTCGCCGGAAGCTTGCGCTCGAAGGAATCGAGCAGCAGCGCCGCCAGCTCCTCGCGGCGTTGACTCGTCTGGATTCAATCAACGCAGCGTCCCCGCTCGAGTCTCCGACAGCGAGCTCCAACACGACATATCTTGAACGCATCGCCGTCGAGATGCACGGGAAGGTTCGTGTCGTTCCCACGAACGAAATCAACCACATAATCGCCAGCGGGTCCTACGCAGAGCTCTACGTGGCGGACAAGCGCTACCTCATCCGCGAGCGAATGCAGGTGCTCGAGGAGCGCTTGGATCCGGCGATGTTCCTGCGGGTGCATCGCTCGGTGATCGTGTGTCTCGAACAGGTGAAGGTGCTCCATCGCACGCCTAGTGGCGACTATCAGCTTCAACTGCGCAACGGCGTGCGTGTGCCCGTCAGCCGATCGCGTTACCAGGCAATCGCTATTGCTCACGAATGCAATTCGCTTGCTGTCGGGACTCCACGATGGTGTGTTGATGGTCCCCTGCCCGCCGTACTGTAATGCCTCAGCTGGAACTGGAGTGCCCTCCCCGTAGAATTGTGCACGGAGGACACCCCCATGACACGCACTCGGAAGAAGTTCACGGCAGCGGACAAGATGGGTCTGCTGCGTCGCCACCTGGTCGACAAGATCCCGGTCTCGACGGTCTGCGACGAGGCCGGACTCCAGCCCACCGTCTTCTATCGGTGGCTCAAGCAGCTCTTTGAGAACGGCGCGGCCGCCCTGGAGCGCGCCAACGGCGCCTCGGAGCGCCCCGACCTCAAGGCCCAGCGCCGCATCGCTCACCTTGTGCGTTCTCTAAAAGATGTCACCCAGTTTCTCTAAATTCTGTCACCCCTGAGGGCCTCCCTGTTTCGTTCATGCTTCCGCGGTGGGATGTGAGATCCCGATCACCGGAGGCGAGAGGAGGATGCTCAGAATGTTGGATCGACATGCCGTCCAGGCCCTGGCGCGTGCGAAGGTCACGGCGCGCGCCATCGCCACACAACTCGGCGTCTCCGTGCGGACCGTGCGCCGGATCGTCCGTGAAGCGGCGACCGGCGGCGACGATGCCGTGCCGCATCCGTCGCGGGAGGTTGGCCGCCCCCGCGTGACCGAGGCGATCCGGGCCCGCGTGCGCGCGCTCGTGCTGGAAGACGCGGATCGGCCGCCGGGAGAGATTGGCCGGCTGTTGCGCGACGAGGGGATCCCACTCGGCTTGAGCACCGTCTACCGCGTGCTGGCCGAGGTGCGGACGACCATTCCCGCGCCGCTGCTCGTGCGCTTCGAAGGCGTCGCGGGTGAGTATGCGCAATTCGATGTCGGCCAGGTGAGCGTGCGGCTCCAGGATGGGAGTCGTCGAACGGTGCACTTCGCGGCCTATCGGCTGAAGTACTCACGCTGGATCTCCGTCGTGCTGGTGCCCAATGAGCGCGTCGAAGCCCTGATCCGCAGTCTGCTCGAGAGCTTCGCAGCCAGTGGCGGAGTCCCGCTCCGGGTCGTGTTCGACAACCCGAAGACGGTCGTGCTCCGTCACGACGCGGGCCGCCCGGTGTGGAATCCCGTGCTCGCGCCGGTCGCGATCGACTATGGCTTCACGATCGAGCTGTGCACGCCCCGCCAGCCGCAACAGAAAGGAGCGGTCGAGAATCTCGTCGGCTTCGGGAAGCGCGCGCTCTTCCGGGCGCGGCGCTTTCTCGATCTCCCCACCGATCTGCCGCAGCAGCTCGCGGAGTGGCTGACGGACGTGAACACGACGCGCCCGAATCGCGCGACGAAAGAGATCCCGGTGGCGCGGCTCGTCGCCGAGCAGGCGCGCAGGAAACCACTCGTGGTCGCGCCACCAGATTACGGACTGTGTGTCGCGGTCACGGTCGGCCCAACGGCGATGGTCACGCATCAGGCGATCCGGTATGCGATGCCGGCGGCGGCGTGCGGCCTGCCGGCGACGCTCTGGCTGTACCCGACCGCGTAAAGATCATTACGGCAGGCAGTCGCCACGAGGCGGTGCATCCGCGCTTCCCCACGCACGGCACGATCAGCTACCTCCCCGGACAGCGTGCGGCGCAGCTGGCCGCGGTGGCCGGCACGCGGAAGCGCCTCTACTTCATGCGGGAGCGCCTGCTGGAACTCGGCCCTGTCGGCGAAGCGTACCTCACGGAGCTGATTCATCAGCGGCCGCACACCTGGAAGGGCGACGTCGAGCGGCTCTTCGCGCTCCTCGAGGAGCTCGGGGATGTGCCGTTCCGTCTCGTCCTGCAGCGGGCGCTCTTCCAAGGGCTGATCGGAGCGGAATACGTCGTGCGCCTGGCCGCGCGCGGGCATGCGGCCTCCGCCGAGGCCGTGTCATGAGCCCGGCGACGCAGACCGCGCGCCGGCGTCGCGTGCCGGCCACGCCACCTCCACCGGTCCATGATCTCGATGGGATGCTGCGCCGCCTGCATCTCCCGACCGTACGCCGCCTCCACAGCGAGCTCGCCACGCGCGCGGAAGCAGACGGCATGAGCTACTACACCTATCTCGAGACGCTCGTCGCTGAAGAAAGTGCGCATCGGAGCGAGACACGGATCACGCGCGCCGTGCGGAAAGCACGCTTCCCGGCACTCCGCACGATCGACGATTTCAATTTTTTCAATCGGCGCTGAAACGGCAGATGCTCGGCAGTTACCTGGGCGTCGAGTTCGTGAGTGAAGGGAAGAGTGCCATTTTCAGTGGGCCGAGCGGCACCGGCAAATCGCATCTCTCCATCGCGATCGCCTATCGCGCGATTCAGCATGGCTACGAGGCGCGCTTCGTGGGCGCCGATCACCTGATCGGAGAACTCTCGCGTGCGGCGATGAAAGGACGCCTCGAGCGCGCCCTCGAACCCTACCTCCATCCGCAAGTGCTGGTCATCGATGAACTCGGCTATCTCTCGCATGCGGCTGATGCGGCCAATGTGCTCTACCGCGTGATCAACGAGCGCTACCTGCAGGCGAAACCGATGCTGCTCACCACGAACAAACCGCTAGCGGCGCTGGGCGACGTGCTGCATGATGGCGATCTGGCCGAGGCGATCCTGGATCGCCTCCTCGAGCGGGGCGTCCACTTCGCGCTGCGCGGCCACTCGTACCGCACACGACACTTAACCGAGGAGGAGAACCCCACCCGTCGCGCGAAAGCTGGCTAACTGCCCTCAGCCCAAGGTGACAGAATTGAGAGAACACTGGTGACAGAATTTAGAGAACGCACAACGCGTACGCACGATTCCTGCAAGAGTTGCAAGCGCCAGAGCGCAATATCGACAAATCCCACCCCAAATCTGTCAACGATGCGATCCATTTCCTGCAGGTATTTCATAGGCGTTCTCGCCACCGTCATCGCCTTCACCTCCGTCTCTGCGCAGACACCGCCCGTGGTAACTCTCACCCGTCTCGAGTGTGGAACGAACGCCGCACCGACCGATGTTGGCCTGCGCTTTTCCGACACGTACGCGTTCAATGGTCTCAAGGTGCAACTCGTCTTCAGTTGCTACCTCGTGCGGCACGGCGATGACTATCTGATCTGGGACACGGGCAATCCCGTTGGAGCCACGGCAACTGCGCCGAAGACAAGCCTCGTGAACCTGCTTGCGCAGTTGAAGGTTGCGCCGGCACAGGTGAAATTCGTCGGCATCAGTCACTATCATGGCGATCACACGGGACAGGTGAACGCCTTTCCACAATCGACGCTGCTCATTGGCAAAGGCGATTGGGACGCAGTGAACGACCCGAAGAGTGTAGTGGCCGCAAGCGCCGCATCATTCAGCAATTGGATCAGTGGCGGCAGCAAGGTTGAGCCGTTGCCCGGCGATCGGGATGTGTTCGGCGACGGCACGGTCATCGTGCTCAACATGCCGGGGCACACACCGGGCCATCACAGCCTCCTGGTGAAGTTGAAGGAGACTGGGAACGTGCTCATTACCGGCGACCTCTCGCACTTCCGCGAAAACTACGACAGCGATGGTGTGCCTACGTTCAATACCGATCGTTCCGCCAGTCTTGCGTCAATCGATCGCTTCAAGAAAATTGCCGCGAACCTCAAAGCCACGGTGATTGTTCAGCATGATGCGCGCGATGTTGGCAAGTTGCCCGCGTTTCCGATGGCGGCGAAGTAGGAGAGTCGAGGGCTAATGGATCTCAATCGCCATAAGCGCGCGGGTGCCCGCCACCCTTCGCACTATCGGGATCCATCCCGGCTGCCTCCGTTCCGATGATGATCCAGGGTTGCTTCAGGATCAGCTTGACGTTGTCCTCATTCATTATGAAGATCGTCCATGGTGAGTGAAATGGTGACGTCGTTTTTCTATAAAAGCCTTTTACTCTGCTTGATTATTAGTGGCTCGCCCGATGCGCTGCGCGTGTTCCGTCAGGACGAGGCGCTCGGGCGAGAGAATGCGAAAGCAGATGGCCGCATTGCCAGGATTGCGGCGACTGGCCCCATCGGTGTAGAGAAAGATGGTCTCGTGGCGAGCTCCCACTTGGCGGCGCTGTGAATGGTAATTCCGCTACTGCAAGGATCCGTGTGCGTCCGGCTAACGCCTGAGTCAGTTGCGAGCGAGTCAATAGAAGGCGCGGGCGCAAGCCCGCGCTATTCCTTAGATCGCTTGTCAACTGCAACGATCGTTCGGCCGCCTGGGCCCCGCGTAATTATTGCTGCCGTCGGCCATACCAGCTCATCAGGCCCATGCCCAATAGTCTGACCTTTCGGGCCGGGCCGTCAGGACCGAAGTACAGCCGATAACCGTAGGGCTCTCCCTCCCGGACGAACTCGTCGTGGCCGACATAGGTGAGCGGCTGTGTTGGCAGGGGACCAAAGGCGAACCAGAGCTTGCCCTCGCGCTCGACAACCTTCGCATACGAACCCGGGATTCCGATGTCGTAACTGCCGGAGTATCCTCGCCGCTGATCCGCGGACAGCGGCACCTCATGCAGCGTGGCATCCGGCACGCCCAAGAGTCGGCGCGCGATCCTGCGTTCCATGTACTCGGGAAAAACCCAGCGGTTGACCAGTACGACGACAGTCATCTCCGCCTCGGGGTAGTAGGCAAACTGGGAG
>JBKJMP010000152.1:0-3112 GCA_046596395.1 Gemmatimonadaceae bacterium | reverse complement strand
CAGCGAGGTCGTCGTCGAGGCGCTTCCAGAAGTCCACGTCGCGCGACCACTCGCCACGGCGCGCATCGCGCTCCGGGGTGCCGCCATCGAGCCACGCGTGCACAGCCTGCGGGATCGTGGAACTCGGCGGGCCGAGCGGGACTTCCCGATCGGTGAGCGGGAGGTTGCGCCGGGGGCCAGACGTCCGCTTGCGGCTCTCGATGGAGCCGTCGGAGTGAAGGTCGTCGAACATATTAGGCGTATTTTTCCTCGAGTAGGGCCTGCAGCGCCTCGCGCGCCCGATGCACTCGCATCTTCAGCGCTCCAACGGTGGTGCCCAGCAGATCGGCCATCTCTTCGTACGAGCGCCCTTCCACGTGCTTCATCACGAACGCCTCGCGGAGCGACGGCGGCAGCGATGAGAGTGCTACGTCGAGGTCAGACCGCAACTCGGTCCGGTCCAACTCCTCTTCGGGGGTCGCGAATCCAGACGGCTGATCGTCCTCGTCGTAACTGAGATGCGACCGGCGGATGTTCTTCAGCCAGTCCTTGCACCCGTTGGCGACGATGCGGAACACCCAGGCGTCGAACCGGCCGCGCACTTCGGCCAGGTGCTGGTACGCCTTGATGAACGAAAGCTGCAGGATGTCCTCGGCCACATCAGGACTTCCGGTCATGCACAGCGCGTGACGGTAGAGCGGATCACTGTAGCGCGTGATCAGCACCGTGAACTCGTCGCGGTCTCCCGCGAGCACACGCTGAATGATGCGTTGATCAGAGTCGTCCTGATCAACGAGCAGTTCTGGCTCTGTCGTCCTCACGACGATAGAGTAACGCGGAAAACGCGTTCGGGACAGGGTAGCGGTCCCTTCGTTGGGAGCAAGTCTGGTTGCCACGTTGGGAGGACGAGCCGTTGGCTGGCGCCGTAACAGCCCTGTAACCCGTTGTCGTCCTGAGCGAAGCGAAGGACCTGTACCGTGTGGTAGCCTGAGTCGCACCCTCTCAGGGCGACGGCAGGAGGGGGATTACCCTCGCCGCCCGGAGGAATTCCACGATCATCCCCGTCGCATCCGGGCCCGTCGGCGCCGTAAATGTCCCCTCGGCCGACCCCCCGCTCCACGCATGCCCAACGCCCTGGAGCACGGTGGTGACGACCCGCGCGCCCTTGCCGGGCGCGCCCGCATTCACCGTCGTCCACTGCTGCCCGAGGGCCGCGAGATTCGCCGGCGCGACGATCACGTCGGTGCTGCCCTGTAGCGCGATGACCGGGATCGGTCGCGCACGCGGTCCCATCGCCGCCAGCGCCGCCTTGCCGAGCGCCTCGCCGTCTCCCGCGCCGTTCTTCATGACGCCGAGTGCCCCCATCACGTCGCGGGCGGCGAGTGCCGGCACCCCCGAGTGCAGGCCCAGCGCCGCGACGCGCTCCGGGTACGCGACGGCGAGGTTCGCCGCCATCGCCGCACCGGCCGAGATCCCGACGAGCGACACGCGCGTGGCCGGAACGCCTGCCGCGCGCGCCACCGTATCGATCAGGGCGCTCAGCAGCGCGACTTCCCCACGATCGCGCGTCGAGTGCTCGGGCATGAACCAGTTCCAGCACCGCTGCGGGTTCACCGACGCCGGCTGCTGCGGGTAAAGCACGATGAACCGCCCCGCTTCGGCTGCGGCATTCATCCGCGTGCCGCGCGCCATGTCCTCGGCACCCTGCGCGCAGCCGTGCAGCATGACGACGAGTGCCCTCGCCCCCAACGTCGGCCGGTAGACGAAGAACTCGCGCGTCGCACCCTGATAGGCGAACGTCGCCTGCACCATCGCCGCGGGCGGCGTCGGCTGCTGTCGTGGCGCGCCCGCGCACGCGCCGAGCATCGCCACGCTGGCGGCAAGCACGAGCCGCCTCAAAACGTGATCCCACCGCCCACGGTGATCACCTGACCCGAGATGTAGTTCGACTCGGGAATGCAGAACAGGTAGACGCCGTCCGCTGCCTCCTCCGGTGTACCGAGCCGGCCGAGCGGAATGGCGTTCTGCTCGAGATGCTCGATCATCGCGGGCTGCACGCCGATCTTGCGCGCGTCCTCGCCATCGGCAGCGAGCGGCTGCGTCATGCGCGTCCTGATGAACCCGAACGCCACGCAGTTCACGTTCACCTTGTAGCGCCCCCACTCCTTCGCGAGCGTCTTCGTCATGCCGACGACCGCCGCCTTGCCCGCGGCATAGTTGATCTGCCCCGCATTGCCGCCGAGTCCCGACACGCTCGAGATGTTCACGACCTTCCGGAACACCTCGCGCCCCTCGGCCGCCTCGGCCTTGCTGAAGCGACGAATGGGCTCCGCCGCCGCGCGCAAGATTCGGAACGGGGCGGTGACGTGGACGTCGATGATGGCCTGGAATTGCTCGTCGGTCATCTTCTGGATGACGCTGTCCCACGTGTAGCCGGCGTTGTTGATGATGATGTCGAGCCCACCGTACGTGTCGAGCGCCGTGCTCACGAACCGCTCGGCAAATCCAACGTCGGTGACGCTGCCAGCGCAAACGGTGGCCTTACCGCCGGCTTGCCGGATTGCCGCCACGGTCTCCTCGGCGGGCTCCGCATCGAGGTCGTTCACCACCACCGACGCGCCCTCGCTCGCGAGCTTGAGCGCCACGGCGCGGCCAATCCCGCGTCCCGACCCCGATACGATTGCAACCTTACCTTCGAGTTTTGTCATTCCGAGCGTAGTCGAGTTTGTCATTCCTGGCGTCAGGCCCTGTGCTCGGCAAGGGCTTTGACACGGAGGACACGGAGAAAGCGGAGGACACGGAGAACAGCCGCACAGCGGAGCGAGGGCGCGCAATCGGACTTCATGAGCAATTCATGGGTCGAGGAAAGCCCCGCAGTTCTTATAGATGATCCGAGTCTTGGAGACGCGACGGTGCGGCACCCGACCGACTGCCGCACCTTATATCCACCCGATCGGAACACGCACCATCCGGCTACGACTACGCAGTTCATTCGTCCCAACGAATTCACGGAGCCTGACGAGCCAGGTGGCGCGCTTCGGAGAAACGAATCCTCAGATACTGACGTGTCAAGACAGACGACTGCTATAAGACTTTCGCGTTCCGAAGCGTGCGTGGACCTCCGATCCCATCC
>JBKJMP010000226.1:0-2971 GCA_046596395.1 Gemmatimonadaceae bacterium | reverse complement strand
CCGATAGGCCTCGCGCTTGTACTCCGCGAACGCCGGCCCGTCGAACACTGCGATCTTGTTCGTCGGGCTGTGCGACGCGGCGTAGGTATCGTAGGTGCTCCGCGTGCGGCCGGCCGTGCCGCGGCGCGTGGTGACGAGGACAACGCCGTTCGCGCCGCGTGACCCGTAGATCGCAGTCGCACTCGCATCCTTGAGCACCTCGATCGATTCGATGTCGGTGGGAGTCAGATCACCGATGCCGCCGGCGATCGGAATCCCGTCGAGAACGTACAGTGGATCGTTCGAGGCCTTGATCGAGCGTGATCCGCGAATGCGGACCGTCACGCCATCGCCCGGCTTGTAGCCGCTCGAGGTGATGTCGACGCCCGGGACGCGTCCCTTGATGGCGTCGATCGCATTCGTGACCGGAACTTCCCTGATCTGCTCGGAGGGCACGGAGGCCACCGCGCCGGTAACGTCCCGCTTCGCCTGCGTACCGTAGCCCGTCACAATGACGCGCTCAAGCTCGACGGTTTGCCGCTTCAACTGAAAGTCAGCCGTGGCGGGCTGGCCGGAGGCGACCGGCACATTCTCCATGATGACCGGTGTGTACCCGATCGCGGAGGCTCGTACCCGATACGAGCCGGGCGCGATCGAGATGGTGTAGCGGCCTTCGGCATTCGACTCGCCGCCAATCCGGGTGCCGAGGACGTTGATGCGGACGCCCGATACCGGTTGCCCTCCCTCGACCGAGGTCACCGTACCGGTGATGCGGCCCGGCGCCTGCGCGGTGATCGCGGCGGAAGGGGCGAGCGGTGCGAGGAGACCAAGGGTGACGAGCCAACGCTTCATGTGGGGCGTGCTCCGAGTGGGGTGGAGACGGCGTGACGCTCAGCTCGCGGTGACGGATGGCACATGCCCACGGGAGGGCGACAGCCGGAACGGCATTTGTTCGAAGACCGTTCAAACTGGGTTCACAGGCTGGCGCGGCAACTATAGCGGCGAAGTCAACCGATGGAAAGAGGCAAGAACAGGTGTTTCCAGCGAATTACCTGTCCTCGAGAGTATCCTTCACACCTGAGGGCTAGGCCGCTGCAGGGGCACACAACCCGAAACGAGCCGGCGCGTACTGCCGGCACGCGCGCCCGCCATCGGCGCATCGGTGTCGGCCGTCGTGATGCGAAGTCTCGCCCGAAACCGCGACGACTGGCGCAATCCGCAGTCGGCATCAATGTTCCATGCCGATGGCTTTCCACTACGACCTCACACGTTTCCTCTGCGTCGCACTCGCCGTGCTGTCACCGCCGGTCTTGGCGGCGCAGTGTCCGAACGGTTCCCCCCCGCCGTGCTCGCCCACGCGGATTGCCGCTTCGCGTGCTGCCGCCCGACCACCGGCGATCGAGCGAGCGCGTCACATCATCCTCCTCCCGTTTCGCAACGTCACCCGCCGGCCCGAGCAGGAGTGGCTGGTCACTGGGGCGCCGCTAATGCTCGGCCAAGCGCTCGGTCAGTTTCGCGATCTCGATGTCGTCTCCGCGGAGCGGCTGGACGCTGCGCGCCGCCCGCTCGCCATCTCGAGAGATTCCGTCCCCGATGCCACGCGCCTGGCACGCCTTGGTGCCGCCACCGGCGCGTGGACCGCGGTCACCGGAAATGTGTTCGCATCCGGCACGAGATTACGCGTCAGCGTTCAGGTGCTCGACCTGCCGTCCTCCCGCGTCGTGCTCACCGCCGAGGGGGAGATGGACGCCGCCGCCGACCCCCGCGCGACATTCGACGCGCTGAGTGTGAAGATCCTCGAACCGACCGGCGTCCCGCCGTCGGGAGCGAGTCTGGTTGCGCTCAGCACGAAATCAGTCGACGCGTACCGGGCCTACGTGCAGGGTCTCGATCACTACAACCGCTCCGCGTATCGTAACGCGCTGGAGGCATTCACCCGAGCCACCCGATTGGACTCCACCTTCGCCCTCGCATGGTCGCGCGTCGCCTTCACCTCCGTGGTCACGCGCGGCTTCCAGGAGATGTACAATCCGTCCAGCGATCTGTACCGCGGCATCGACAGGTCCATGCGATTCGTCCATCAATTACCGCCGGTGGAGGCGGCACTCGTGCGGTCGATGCAGGCATTCGTGCGGGCACAGTGGCCCGTCGCGCGCAGCATCGCCGACTCGGTGGTGACGGCGAATCCCCAGAACGTGGACGCACTCGAGTGGCTCGTGAGCGTGTCGTCCATGAGCACCTTTCTCGCGCGTACCACAAATGCGACCGAGGCGGCGCGGGACATCAACCGAAGCATGATTCTGGTGCGCCGTCTGCTCGATGCTGCACCGGGTCGGCTGGCGGCGTACTCCGTTCCGGTGGTGGGGTACGGATTTACGGGAGGGTTGTGGTGGGGAGAGACGTGGGGTGAGGCGCGGCCTTTCACCTCGCTACCCGCCCTTTTGATGGTCGCGAGCAGCGCGCCGCAGGTGCGGTTCGTTCCCTTGCTGCGCGATTCGATCGTGCTCGTGCGGCAGGACAGCTTCGCGGCGCTCTCGGAGAAGGAGCGCACGGCGTTGCGTCGGCCGGGCGCGCAGCGGGCAATGGAATGGGTTCAGGAGTGGCTCGTCGCGGCACCGGACGATCCCGATGCTCACCTCTGGGCATCGCGAATCGCCGAGCTGCTGGGAGACGTTCCGCTGGCTCGTCGAGAGCTCGCGATCGCCGAGTCGCTGGGTATTCAGGCCGGGCTGGAGAACATCACTGGCCGGCGTCTCTCGCTCCTCGTCCTCGCTCGTGACTACGCCGGCGCAGGCCGGTTGGCGGATTCACTCCTGTCATCTGGCGGGATGTCCGTGAATCCATTCACCAGATCTCTGGACCGTCGGCGGAGCTACGGGGCGGCGGCGTTGCTGCTCTCGCGCCGTTGGGATGCAGCCGGGGCTTTCGCACAGCTTGCGAATGCTGCGGTTCGACGCGATCCGGCGTGCATGGCGCTCGTTCACGAGCTGAC
>JBKJMP010000080.1:0-2828 GCA_046596395.1 Gemmatimonadaceae bacterium | reverse complement strand
CTTGAGCGTGTAGTGGATCCGATGCGGCAATGCCGCGAGCGCGGCGTCGAGGCGCGCGTAGCGATCGCGCACGACGGCCGCGCTGTAGATGTATGCCGGCGTGCCTACGTCCTCTGCGACGCGGTCCAGCGACACGCCCTCGCAGACGAGCGTGCCGCCGACTCGCGTGAACCCCGCCGTCAGTACGCTTTCGCCCACAGCGCTTCGACGGTGGACGCCTTTCCGCACTTGAGGCACGTCGTCGGCGCCTCCGCTGAGCGGAACTCCTCGTCCGGCATGCAGCGGATCGTCGCCTTCGTCTCCTCCTTGATCGACGCCTCGCACGCTGCATCACCGCACCAGCCGGCGTAGACGAAACCACCGTCCCCTTCCATCAGCTGCCGGAAACGATCGTACGAGATCCGCTCGCGAATGCTGTTCGCCTCTCGGCGCTCGAACGCCGCCGTCAGCATGTCGCTCTGCATCGCTGTCAATGTGTCTGCGACTTCCTCACCGAGCGTACCGAGCGACACGGGGCGCTTGGCCCTGGTGTCGCGACGCACGAGCACGCCCTGGTCCGATGCGAGGTCGCGCGGTCCAAGCTCGAGCCGCAGCGGTACACCGCGCAGCTCCCACTCGTAATACTTCGCGCCGGGCTTCATGCCATCGCGCGCATCGATGTGAATGCGCAGGCGGGCGGACTCGCGCCGGTCCCACGCACCCAGCGACTTGGCGATCCGGTTCGCCGCCTCGAGCACCGACGAGCGCTCCTCGTCCGTGCGGTAGATCGGCACGATGACCATCTCGATTGGCGCGAGGAGCGGCGGCACCCGCAGGCCCGTGTCGTCGCCATGCGTCATCACGAGCCCGCCGACCATGCGCGTGGACACCCCCCAGCTCGTGTTCCACGCGTACTCCTCGCTGCCCGACTCACTCTGGAACTTCAGGTCGAAGGCCTTCGCGAAATTCTGCCCGAGGTTGTGCGACGTCCCCGCCTGCAGCGCCTTGTTGTCCTGCATCATCGCTTCGAGCGAGTACGTGCGCAGCGCGCCCGCGAACTTCTCGGACTCGGTCTTCCGCCCCGTGATCACGGGCATCGCGATGTAGCCTTCCATGAAGTCGCGATACAGCCCGAGGATCAGTCGCGCCTCGGTCTCTGCTTCGTCATGTGTGGCATGCGCGGTGTGTCCCTCCTGCCACAGAAACTCCGTGGTGCGCAGGAAGAGGCGCGTGCGCATCTCCCACCGCACCACGTTCGCCCACTGGTTGATCAGCAGCGGAAGGTCCCGGTAGCTCTGTACCCACTTCGCGAACATCGAGTAGATGATCGTCTCCGACGTGGGGCGAACGACGAGCGGCTCCTCGAGCTTCTTCCCACCACCGTGCGTGACGACGGCAAATTCGTGCGCGAACCCTTCCACGTGCTCCTTCTCCTTGTGGAGATAGGATTCCGGGATGAAGAGCGGGAAGTACGCGTTCTGGTGCCCCGTCGCCTTGAACATGTCATCCAGCTGGCGCTGCATGCGCTCCCAGATGCCATACCCGTTCGGACGGATGACCATGCACCCCTTCACGGGTGAGTAGTCCGCCATCTCGGCCTTCAGGACCACCTCGTTGTACCATGCGCTGAAATCCGATGCCCGCGTCGTCAGCTTCTTGTCGTCAGCCATTCTGTGCGATGTCGTTCGAGAGAGTCACGAATTCCTTGGCGCCGCTCGCTTGCGCGGCCTTCTTCTGCTTGCTCACCGACTGCGGTCGCAGTGCATACTCCACCGAGTTGCCGGCGCCGCGAAGTCGCGCCGCCTCGAGCATCACGCGCTCCAGCGGCATCGTCTCCTCGGCTGCCAGCCAGACGTCGGCAGTGGTATCGGCGGCCTTCATCAGCCCCTTCGACTTCAACAGCTCGCCGAGGACGACGTCACCCATCCCGAAGCCGATCGCCGGCAGGTCCGCGCCGCCAAGGGAGTGCAGCAGCCCGTCGTAGCGTCCACCACCACAGATCGCGCGGAACTCTCCCGAGCGATCGAACAGCTCGAAGACGATGCCGGTGTAGTACGCGAGGCCACGCACGATCGAGAGATCGAGCTTGAGCCACGTCGCATCGCCACCGAGGAGCGCGGGCACATAGGCGAGGAATCGCTCGAACTCGTCCACATACCGTGCGGACGCCGACGAGCCGAGCAGCGCTTTCAGCTCCGCGAAGTCGATCGATGCGATCGTGAGAATCCTCTCGACCGCCGCGGCGGGCACCTCGAAAGCCGCCAACTTCTCTATCGATATGTCACGCGGTGTCCGGTCGAGCTTGTCGATCACGCCGTAGACGTCGCTCATTCGCTCGTCCGCGACACCGAGCGAGGAGAGGAGGGCCTGCAGCAATCGGCGGTCCGATACGCGCACGACGACATCGGCCGACGTGAGGCCGAGCGCGCGCATCATGTCCACGCCGCACGCGACGAGTTCGGAATCCGCCGCGACATCCGACGACCCAAAGATGTCCACGTTGAGCTGGAAGTGCTCGCGCAGGCGCCCCTTCTGCTGGCGCTCGTAGCGAAAGAGCTGCGGCATGGAGAACCAGCGCACCGGCTTGCGAAGCGCATTGGCGCGCGCCGCCACCATGCGCGCCACCGTCGGTGTCATCTCCGCACGCAGCGCGATCTCCCGCCCGCCCTTGTCGGTGAAGTTGTACAGCTGACCGACAATCTCCTCACCGCTCTTTCGCGTGTAGAGATCCAGCGGTTCCAGTGGTGGACCATCGTACTCCACCAACGCGTACCGCCGCGCCACCTCTCGCCACGTTCCCATGATGAACGCGCGCTCGGCGAGTTCCTGCGGGTAGAAATCACGAAAAC
>JBKJMP010000034.1:0-3974 GCA_046596395.1 Gemmatimonadaceae bacterium | reverse complement strand
CCGCCGCAATTACCGGCGTGTCGGCTCTCGTTGTCGGCTGGTGGTCGCTCGCGGTGGCGGCGATTCTCGGATATCGCGCCGTGATGCGGGCCCGAGGCATCACGCGTCAGCTCGGCTGTGCCATCGATGCCGAACGCGTTGCCTTCCGGGGTGGATGGCTCCATCACGTCGTGAGTGTCGCTCGATTCGAGCGGATCCAATCCGCGGTCTTGGCCCAGACGCTATTCGATCGGCGAACCAGGATGGCACGTGTCGGAGTGGATACCGCCGGAATGGGTCAGGGCGCGCTGAGTATGCCCTATCTGCCCGAGGCCGTGGCGCGACGCCTTCACGCACGGCTGTCCGACGCGGCGGTGCGGACGCCGTTTACCTGGTAGGCCCTGCTCACACGACTCTGGCAGCCGCCCTCGTGCAGTGACGTGGCCGGCTGCGAGAGTCTTGTGCTAATTGCCCGCTGGTGTCGTGAGTTGGAAGTACGCAGACAGCGCTCTGCGCGGAGCGCGGGCGTGGGCATGAGCCTCCAGCGATGAGCAATGCAGAGCTCCAGCTTGGGCTCGGGCTGCAGCTCGAGCGCGTTGTTGCGCAATGCTCAAGGCTTCATGCTCGTGCTCATGAATGCTCCGTCCATTTGCAGCTCAGCACACTAGTGAGAAATACGGTAGATCACCCCGGCCTCGTCATCGGACACCAGCACGGATCCATCGGCCGCAACGACGACGTCTGCTGGACGTCCCCACCGCGATCCATTCGGCAGCTGCCAGCCTGTGATGAAGTCCTGCACGGACGTCGGCTTGCCCGCGGTCACGCGCACGCGAACGACCTTCGCACCCGTGGGCGTGCTGCGATTCCACGAGCCGTGATACGCAACGAGCAGGTCGCCATGATACTCCTGCGGAAACGTGGACGCGCGAGAGAGGAACGTCATGCCGAGCGGCGCCGAGTGGGCCTGGAGCGCAAGTGCCGGCGGAATGGTGCCTGCACAGCGCGCCGCGTCGTTGTACTCCGGATTCGGGATACGGTTGCCATAACAGTAGGGCCAGCCGTAGTCGGCACCCTCCGTCACGATGTTCAGCTCCTCAGGCGGGAGATCCTCGTGATCCGGCGGCAGGTTGTCGCGCTCGTTCTGCGACGCCCACAACTCGCCCGTCTCCGGGTGCACCGCCAGACCGACAGCATTCCGCAGCCCCGTCGCATACACGCGCTTGTTGCTGCCGTCCTCGTCGAACTTGAGGACGGTGGCACGCTCGGGCGACTGTTCGACGCACAGGTTGCACGTCGATCCGACCGAGACGTACATCGAATTGTCCGCACCGAACACGACCGTGCGCGTGCTGTGCCCGCCACCGGACGCGTACCGGTTCACATACGCGGGTGCGCCGCTCGCGACGCCGTTCGCGTCGAGTGTGAGCCGCACCACGCCATCCGTGTTCGCGACGAAGAGCGCGCCCTTGTGGAAGGCGAGCCCGTGGGGCTGGTTGAGCCCCGTCGCCACGACGACGGTGCTGTCCGCGACGCCGTCGGCGTTCGCGTCGGCCAGGCGAACGACGCGCCCGCGCTCGGGCTGCGTCGCGTACACCGCGCCGCCGGGCGCGATGGCCACGAACCGCACGCCGTCGAGATTCGACGCATAGGTCGAGACCCGGAATCCAGACGGTACCCGGAGCTTGCCGTCGAAGGCGGGAACGAATGCCGTGGTCGTGTCGAGCGGGGTGACCGTGGCGGCATCGGGTGGCGCACCACCGCATGCAACTGCGAGAACGACGAGCGCGAGACGCAACGAATGCATGGCGAAAGCCGAGTTCGGGGTTGAGCGTGAGGGGTTGAGAGTTGTTGTGTCTAAGAGCCGGGTTGGGGGCAGGGGGTGCTCAACCCGGACCCGGTTCCTGGACTCAACAACCCACTGCTCCTAACCCTACACCCCAGACACGGCTTTTTGCTCTACCGTCCGAACAACCGCCCCAGCCCGCCTCGCTCTCCCGTCTTCGACCCGATCGCGGTCGTGAGCGCCGTCGCAAACTCCGGCGCCGTCGTGTACCGGTCGTCCGGCAGCCGCTGCATCGCCTTCGCGAGCACCTTCTCCACCGTCTCCGGAAAGTCGAGCTCGGGACGCGCCTGACGCAGCGGCACCGGCTCGCTGCGCAGACGCGCGATCATCATCTCCTGCTGCGTACGCCCCGTGAACGGCAGCTTCCCCGTCAGCATCTCGTACGTCATGAGCGCGAGCGAGTAAATGTCGGTACGCGGATCGAGTGGCTTGCCGCGCAGCTGCTCGGGACTCATGAACTCCGGCGTGCCGAGGATGATGCCCGTCGCGGTGAGCTTCTGGAGCTCGGCGTCGGCGCGACGTTCCTTCGCGAGCCCGAAATCCATCACGACCGCGCGCTCCGAGCCATCCTCGGACTTGCAGATCATGATGTTCTCGGGCTTGAGATCGCGGTGCACGATCTTGAGCTCGTGCGCCACGTGCAGCCCCGCCGCGATCTCGCCCACGAAGCGGCCCACTTCGCTCAACGGCAGCGTGCCCTTGCGATTGTTGCGGTCCGAGAGGATCTCCCCCTCGACGAACGGCATCACCACGTAGACGAGCCCGTCCTGCGTCTCACCCATGCGGATGATGTGGCACACATTCGGATGCGCGAGCCGCATGCCGAGGCTGGCCTCGCGCTTGAGGCGCTGCATGGCGTTCTGGTCGTTCGACAACGCCTGCGACAACACCTTGATCGCGTAGCGGTCCTTCGTGGCCGTGTCGTTGGCGAGATACACGAACGACATCCCGCCCTCGCCGACCTTGCGCACGATCTTGTAGCGCCCATCGAGCACCTGGTCCACCAGATTCGTCGCACTCGGCGGCGCTGGCGGTTCCGCGCGCCCGTGCGCCGTGCCACGCGCGGGCGTCGGCATCGAGGTCCCGACGCCACCCGACGGCGCGGCCGGCGCACCAGGCGGGCCGAGCAGCTTCGTCCCGTCCTTCGTGCAGAAGCGGGCGTCGTCAGCGTAGATGGTTCCGCAGGCGGGGCACTTGTTCATTTCGACGTGTCGGAGAGAAGTGGCACCAAACCATCCCACTCGATGTTTCCGCCACTGAGGACAGCAACGGTTTTTCCCTTCGGAGTAACGACACCATCCAGCAGCGCCGCGAGCGTGATCGCGCCACTCGGCTCTGCCACGAGCTTCATCCGGTCCATCAGAAGGCGCATCGCCGCGTGCAGGGCGCGGTCCTCCACCTGCACCACGTCGTCAACATAGGCCTCGTGATGTGCGAAGGTGAGGGTACCGACCTGCACCGCAAGCAATCCGTCGGCCAGACCGTTCGTGGACGGGATGCGAACTGGACGCCCTGCCTCGCGAGCCTTCGAGAGCTTGGGCGCATTCGCCGGCTCCACGCCGATCACGCGCGCTTCGGGCGCGCGGAGCTTGATGGCGGCAGATACGCCAGCGCTGAGTCCGCCACCACCAACGGGCACTAGCACTGTGCCGACGTCTGCCATGTCGTCCGCGATCTCGAGCCCGGCCGTTCCCTGACCCGCGATGATCCATGCGTGGTCGTAGGGAGGCACCATCGTCAGCCCTTCCGCCGCCACCAGCTCGACCGCGCGCTCATACCGGTCCTGTGTGGTCGTGCCCGCCAATTCGACGCGCGCGCCGAGGCGCACCGCACCGTCACGCTTGGCCGCGGTCACGGTCGTGGGCATCACCACGACGGCTCGGCATCCGAACAGCCGCGCCGCGAGTGCGACCGCCTGCGCGTGATTGCCCGACGATGGCGCCACGACGCCGCGAGCGCGCTCCTCGTGCGTGAGTTGCGCGAGGAAGTTGTACGCGCCGCGGAACTTGAATGCGCCGCCGCGCTGGAGCATCTCCGGCTTGATCCAGACGTCGCCACCGATGCGTTCGGACGCGGCATCGCACGGGAGGAGCGGGGTGCGCACCGCAACAGGGGCGATGCGATGAGCGGCAGCTTCGAGATCGTCGAG
>JBKJMP010000032.1:0-2705 GCA_046596395.1 Gemmatimonadaceae bacterium | reverse complement strand
CGAAGCAGGAGGACCCGACGTGGGATCCGGAAGACATTCGCTACTCCGTCGTCCGCTGGGCAGCGAGCACCGTGCGCAATGCCGTGGGACCGAGCACGTCCGATCCACGCACCGGTGAGATCATCGAAAGCGACATCACGTGGTACCACAACCACATGCGGTCGTACCGCAACCGCCTCCTCACGGAAACAGGCGCATCGAATCCGGCAGCACAGACGCTCGACATCCCCGAGTCACTCATGGGCGAGACGATGCGCCAGGTGATCACGCACGAAGTCGGACACGCGCTCGGCCTGCCGCACAACATGACTGCCTCGAGCTCGTATCCCGTGGACTCGCTCCGCAGCCGGAGCTTCACGAGCGTGTACGGTGTGAGCGCGACGATCATGGACTACGCGCGACAGAATTACGTCGCGCAACCCGGCGACGGCCTCGTGGGGAACGACTTCATTCGTCGCCTCGGACCCTTCGACCACTTCGTGATCAACTGGGGCTATCGCGTCTTCCCCAACGCGCGCACGCCGGAAGCCGAGCGTTCGATACTGAACGGTCTGGTCGCGAACCAGACGGGCCCGATGCCATATCGCTACATCAGCGAGCAGCTCACCGGAATCGATCCGCGCTCGCAGACGGAAGACATCGGTGATGATCCGATCCGTGCGTCCACGTACGCGGTCGCGAACATGCGGCGCATGGTGCCGAACCTCGTCGCGTGGACGACGAAGCCGGGTGAGGACTACGACGATCTCTCCGAGCTGTATGGTGAGGCGCTCGCGAACTGGAGCCGGTACATGAACCACGTCACCGCGCTGATCGGCGGTGTCGTGGTCAATGCAAAGACGTCCGACCAGCCGGGTGCGGTATACGATCGCGTCCCGCGCATCCGGCAGCAGGCGGCAGTGCGCTTTCTCGCGGACGAAGTATTCCGCACGCCGACATGGCTCGCGCCCGACGCGGTGCTCTCGCGCATCGGACCGCAGCCCGCGAACGGATCGCTCGTCGGCGCGCAGGGCTCCGTGCTCAACCAGCTCACCGACGCCCGACGTCTTGCTCGGCTCGCCGATGCGGAGGCGGCGAGCGCGGCCAACTACGGTGCGACCGCGTACCTCGCAGACCTGCGAACAGCGCTCTGGGGCGGCGGGTTCACGCCCGACGCGAACCGCCGGGTGCTGCATCGCCTGCATGTCCAGCGTCTCGCCACGTTCATCGCACCTCCGCCGGCGGCGACTGCGCCCACCGCGCCACCCAACCCGAATGCGCCGACACTGTCGGCGCTCGCGACGCAGCCGGATGTGCCGCGCACCGATCTTCCGGCGCTGGCGCGCGCGGAGCTTCGCGCGATTCGATCGACGGCGCGTGCTGCCGCGACGTCCTCGAGCGGGTTGGCCCGCGCGCACTGGGAGGACATCATCGACCGCGTGGACGTCGCGCTCGAAGCGCAGAAACGCTAACGAGCAGGAACGCGAAGAGATGCTCAGAGGGTCAGATGGAACGGGGGGGATAGCGGGCTCGGCTTGACGGCCGCGCTAGTTGCCGCGACAATGATATGTCAGGAAACCCAGGGCATTCAGCAGCACGGACGTTCCACCCCCTCACGTGAGAGGTCCGTATGCAGCGAATCGTCGTGCTCGGTGTGGTTGCGCTCCTGCCTCTGCTCGGCAGCGCACGTGTTTCGCCCGCGGTACGGGCCAACACTTCTGCGGCGTCCATCTCGTGTAGCCCGGGACCGTATTTTTTCCCCACTCCGACGTATTCCGACGCGTCGTTCACGATCGCGACGTCTCAGATAATCGCTTGGACGGCAACGTACGACCCGGGTTTTGAGGAGGATAACGGCTCCTGCTATCCGACCCGGTGGTTCGTGCTGTCACAAGCATCGGCTGAGGGGATGGAAATCAAATTGACGATGTCGGGCCAAACGTCTGGAACGAAAATGTTGGGACCGGGCACGTATCACGTGGGCATCAGGTCAGGATGGATGGGCCCGGGTCGCTACACCATCACGTACAATCGAACGTCGAAGCTCGTTGTCACGCCCCCGAGTCATGACTTCGGCCTCCTGACGACAGGGCTGACCAGCGCGAATAAGACATTCACCATCGCGTCTGTTGGAGACGTGCCAGCGACGGTGTCGAGCGTGACGTCCGGCGACGGCGCACACTTCCCTGTGACCTACGCCGGTGGCGGAGCGATGTCGTTCATGGCACGCTTCGTCGCCGGTGCCACTGCCAGCCCCTTCACCTCACAAATTACAGTAGCCGGGAGCAATGCGGAGGGTTCTACCGTCGAGCCGGGAGTCGCCGACGTCTACGGCGAGACTCGCCTCCCACGACCGAACATCGTTTGTAGTGGACCCACAGACATCGGCACCGCGGACCACGTTCTGTCCCAATCGCTGATCGGAAAGCCGAGTTATACGAACAACGGCGACGGCACGCTGGTCGTCACCGACGTCGTCGTGGAGAATGATGACGAAGCGGTGTTCCTGCCGGAAACGGTACCGTCGACATCCCCAGTACAGCCTAGTGAACGACGCGAAGTGCTCGTGAAGTTCACGCCACCACTTGCTGGTGGCGAACGAGCGTACGGTGGGCGGTTGCGCATCCGCACCAATGATGCAGACGAGCCTGTGAAGCAATGCCCGTTTACGGCGCACGCCCATCATCCGCTTCCGAAGCTGATCGCATCGCCGGCGCAGGTCGATC
>JBKJMP010000653.1:0-3211 GCA_046596395.1 Gemmatimonadaceae bacterium | reverse complement strand
GCCGCGGTTCGTGAAGCCGAGACAGTTGGCCGGCGTAGTACGACACGCGAGCGACGGCTTGAAGCCGGGGTTGTTGAACGCCTGGAAGATGTAGCTGTTGATGTTGTTATCGACCTGCGGAAGGCGCTGGTCGGTCTTGGTGTACCCGGAATTGATCGCGAGATCAAGCTTGGGAGTCAGCACCATGTTGACGTTCAGGCGCAGGGAGTTGCGCTTGAAACTTTCCGGATGCAACCACTCCTCGCGGATCTTGGTGCCGATCGTGTCGTAGAACGTCTGGAAGAACTCCGGCATCTCGAGTGGACCCCGCTCGGCTTCCATCTCTCCGCTGAGGAAATACCGGACGGCTTCGGACCCGCCGCTGACTTGCCCGCCAAACTGCCCGCGCCGGCCGGTGGCCTTCGGGGAAACTTCCGGGTCCTCGAGGAGATTGTACGACGTGAGGCTGTCGGGAATGCACGCGCCGGACGCGACGGTCACCAGAATGCAGCGTGCCAGCCCGGTCGGATTCGCCGGGGTATGCCCCCACAGCGCATACTGGGTGGGGTACTCATTGAGGTCCTTCACCACGCCAGCGTCGGTGTAGAACGTCCACTTGCCACCGCCAGCCTGCCCCTTCTTGGTCGTGATCACGATGACGCCGTTCGCAGCGTCTGTCCCGTACAGCGTTGCCGCAGAGGGCCCCTTCACGATCTCGATGTCGGAAATGTCCTCGGGGTTGAGCGAACTGAGCATGCTGGCCTGCGTACCACCCGAGCCCATCTGGACCGCCGAGGAGTTCATACGAATGCCGTCGATCACATAGATCGGCTCGCTCGACAGGGACAACGACTTGATTCCGCGAATGCGGATGTTCGGGGCCGCGCCGGTCATGTTGCCGGGCAGGACGACGACTCCAGGTGCCTTCCCGACCATCAGGTCGGCAAGATCCTTGATCGGAGCCTGCTCGACCTTGAGGGAAATGTCCCCGAGGGTCTGCACGGAGTGTCCGAGCTCGATGCGGCGCTGCTCACCGGTGGCGGTGGTGACGATTTCCGTCAGCTTGATGATGGCCTGCGCCATCGAGAAATCCAGCGCGACGGTAGCGCCCGCCGCGACGGTCACCGCCTTCTTCTGCTCGGTATAGCCGACGCGGATCGCGCGGACTTCGAACTGGCCGGGTGAGGTGCGCAGCGTGTAGCGCCCCTCTGCGTTCGTCGTGGCGACGACGTTCGTCCCCACGATGTACACGCGGCTGTCCGACAGCGGCTGCGCCCCATTCGTGGCGGTGACGCGTCCGCTGATGACGCCCTGTTGGGCGACCGCGAGTGCGGGAATGCACGCCAGGACGGCGGCGACGAGCCCCGTTCGCAGGCGTGAGACAGTATTCGGTCGAAACGATGGCATATGCCCTTACCCCTTGAAGAGAGTCCGACAACGTCGTCAGGCGGTGCGGCGCCAGGGAGACGCTGCGCGTCGTGCCCGCGGCAAACTGCACGCGGTGTGTTACAAAAGCGAGATCACTCGCTCGAGGGAACTCGCGCGAGCAAAGTAAATGAAGAACAGGTCGGCCGAGCTCGCCTACTCCCAACAAGAGGGAGGATACGCACAGCGTCCGCCGCCCACAACGACCCACCGAAGTGGCAGCGAGTCACCCGGCGACCCGTGCGATCGGATCGCCACGCGCATCGTTGCGCTGGTCGCAGAACGGTGTGAACGGTATCGAAGGCTCGCGTGGTCGTCCGGTTCACGTTGACCCGGGGATCGTTGGCCGGCGCGAAGGGAATGTGGTTCCTGATGACACCGGTCACGTCGAGCTGTCGCCGACCGTGTAGCGCTTCGCGGGTGTCGGTCATTGGTCAGTGTCGAGGCAGCAACGCCGCCGCGCGCGCCTGTCTTACTCAAAAGCAATCGGGAGACACAGTTCGTGTCTCCCGATTGCTCGTTTCAAGATGCTCAGGGACCGCCGTTTACGCCTTCCGGTCGAGACATCCCTTGAATTCCGGGTTGTTCTGCTCCTCGAACGGTACGGGAAGGTTCACATCGGTGCCGTAGACGCCGCCCTTGAAATAGGCGCCCGTGGGGAACACCGTCTCCGCGCCTCGCCCATACTGACGGATGAGCCGGCGCAAGTCGCCGAGGCGGTGCGAGGTCAGGAACAGCGCGAATGCGCGCTCCTGAAAGAGCAGATCCACCTGACCGTCACGCGTGGCCGGAGCCGCCGCGATCGGGCCGGCCGCGGACTGCGCCACTCCACCCACTGCAGTGGGAAACGTAATGGCCGCCGCGCGGGCGTCGTTCAGCTTCTGGAGATACAGTGCCGAATTCCCTCCCTGCAGTGCGGCTTCCGCCTCGATCAACCGCGCTTCCACACCTTCCGCGAGCGGAGTGGGCGCGACGCGCGAAAAATACTTCGTGCTGACGATGAGCGGCGTGGACGCGTCGAAACCAGTTCCGGCCCGGTACGTCGGAACACGGGGATCGGCAGCACTGGCGAACGGCGCGCCATTCCCGCCTTCCCGGTTAGGAATGGCAAACCGGCGGCCGAGTTGGGAGAAATTGAAGATGCCGTTCTGCTGGCGCCCCGAGTTCTCGGAGTGGGAGACCACGTAGCGGAAGTTCGACGGTACCGCCGCCACCGCGGCGGCCGCCGCCGCGAACTGTCCCTGATTCAGCAGCGTCCGTCCCCTTCCCAGCCGCGCGAGATTCAGCTGCGACGTGCCGGCCGTACCGGCGCCAGTGGCAATCGTGATGGCCGCGTCGAACTTGGTCAGTGCCTGCTGGAAGAGCTGCTCCGACGTCTGCGGCGTGCCAAAGGTGAAGGAGCCGTCGGCGTTGGGACTGCTGATCGGCACGCCCGAGCAGTAATTCTCGGCGAGCAGCACTCGCGAGAAGCCGGCGAGTGCCTGCACCTCGGCATAGGATGGGTTCTTCGGGTCGAATTCCTCGAACCGTGCGGCAACGGCATCGGTGGTGGCCCGGGCACGCGCAATGTCACGGAAGATCCCGAGCATGGTCGCGTTCACCGGGTTGACATTGCGCTGGTCGACCTCGATGCGCGTCGGGAAGCTCTCGGCGTTGATCAGCTCATCGGTGAACAGGCCAACCATCTGGGCCTGCCCCTCCGTGCCGGTGCTGCCCGCGTACGCCACGGCGAAGTCACCAATGGCCGCGGCGAGGGCGCTGGGCAGCGCGGTGCGGCCGACAAGGATGTCGGGACTGATTACGTCCC
>JBKJMP010000484.1:0-2824 GCA_046596395.1 Gemmatimonadaceae bacterium | reverse complement strand
CTCCATCGCGCGCACCTTGGGCGCCCCGGTCATCGTCCCCGCTGGAAACGTGGCCCGAAACGCGTCGAGCGCGTCCAGCGGCGGGCGCAGTTGCCCATCCACCTGACTCACCAGATGAAGCACGTGTGAGTAGCGCTCCACGGTCATGAAGTCCGACACGCGCACACTGCCGTACTCCGCGATCCGCCCGACATCGTTACGCCCGAGGTCCACCAGCATCACGTGCTCGGCACGTTCCTTCTCGTCGCTCGACAACTCCGCCGCCATCTGCTCGTCGTCTTCGGCGGTCGCACCGCGCGGACGCGTGCCGGCAATGGGGCGCACGGTGACCCGTCCGCCGTCCACACGCACCAGTAGCTCGGGGGAGCTGCCCACGAGCTCCATGCCGTCGAGCACGAGGTGGTACATGTACGGTGACGGGTTCAGCGCACGGAGCGCACGGTACAGCTCGTCCGACGCGAAGTCGAACGGCACGCGGATGCGCCGCGCAAGCAACACCTGGAAAGCATCGCCCGCCGCGATGTAGTCCTTGATGCGATCCACGTCGGCGTGGAATTTCTCGCGCTCGTACGTCGACACGCCGACCGCCGGCGGCGCATCCGCGCGGAGATCGAGCGGCGGCAGCGTCAGGGGCGCGCGAAGTCGATCGATCGTCGTCTCGATCGTGGTGATCGCGGCATCGTACGCCGTTCGCAGCGCTCCCTCGCTCACGTCGTCACCCAGCGGAACGCCAACGACCACCCGCGCCTGCGCGCGGAGGTTGTCGATGATGACGAGCGCGTCGGTGAAGACGAAGAGCGCGTCGGGCGCCGTGTCCCCGCGCGGCGGCGGCGACGGCAGCCGCTCGATGAGGCGCACCACGTCGTAGCTGAAGAATCCCACCGCACCGCCCCAGAAGCCGCCCAGCTCCGGGACATCGACGGGCGGGTGACGTCGCACGAGGGCGTCGAGATCCTCGAGCGGCTGCGCTGGCGTGCGCTCACCGTGCCAGCCGAGCTCGGGCGACCAGTCGTCCACCACACCATTGCGCAGCCGCCACGCCGAGCGCGGCGCGCTACCCACGAACGTGTACCGAGCCCACGTCTCTCCTCCCGCGGGAGCGCTCTCGAGCAGGAACGCGAACGGACCCGTGCGCAGCTTCGCGAACGCGGTCACGGGCGTGTCCGTGTCGAGCAGGCAATCGCGCCAGACTGGCACGAGATGGAAGGCGCGCGCACGCGCGCGAAAGGTCTCGAAGCTCATCGCGCTTGTCCGCTGTCTACACGCGGGCGAACTTTCATGTATGCATCGTCTGTTAGCCGCGGCCCGAGCCGCCTGCGGGTTGTGGTTGGTGGCACTCCTCGCTCAATCGGCGAGCGCCCAGGACTGGAATGATGCTCGCTCCCGCGCCCTCGTCGAGCGCGCGACTGCTCGGCGCGCCGCGCAACTCGCGGACACGGGCCTCAAGGACTTCAAGGCCATCGCGCACGGGTACGTCACCTTCCTCGCGCAGCTCGGGGAAGGACTCGCCGAGCCCCCGAAGATCGTGAAGGCCGACGAGCTCGTGAACGAAGTCTATTGGCGCGCGCCCAACCTCAGCAAGCAGCTGATCCTCGGCCGGCGCGATACGCTGCTACTGCCAACCGACATCGCGTACCATCGCGACCACCTCGGCATCGTCCAGAACAATTTCCCGGCGATCATTCGGCTCGGTGATGGCGATGAGGTGCGCGACGTCCCGCACCCGCTGTCCACAGAGGGATTGCTCGCGTACGACTTCGTGATCGCGGACTCCTTCGGCATGCAGCTGCCGGGGCGCACCATTCAGGCGATCGAGGTGAAGGTCCGTCCGAAGAACGACCGCATGCCACGGATCATCGGCGCACTCTACGTCGATCGCGACGATGCCCAGGTCGTGCGGATGGCATTCAACTTCACCCGCGCCGCCTTCAAGGACGACGCGCTCGACGACCTGTTCGTGGTGATCGAGAACAGCCTCGTGAGCGGGCGCTTCTGGCTCCCGCGTCGCCAGGAGATCGAGATCCGCCGTGGTGGCACGTGGCTCGACTATCCGGTGCGCGGCATCATTCGTGGGCGGTGGGAGATCGGCGACTATCAGGTGAACACTGGGTTGAGCGTCGCATTTTTCAGCGGACCCGAGATCGTCCTCGCGCCACGAGCGGTGTCTGACACCTTTCAGTTTTCCGGCCGCATCCTCGATTCACTGCCGCCCGACGTCCGGGCCGTCACCGCAGCCGACATTCGCAAGGTGCAGGAGGAGGCGCGGTCACTCGTGCGCGCGCAGGCGCTCCGACGTCCGCAGACGCTGTCGCTTGCGGTCATCGGTGTATCGGACTTCGTGCGGTATGACCGCGCGGAAGGCTTTGCCCTGGGAGGCGGAGTGGCGTCGCGATTCGGCGGGGGCTTTGGCGCGCGGGCCGCGGCGCGCTATGGGCTCGACGACCGGAAGATGAAGGGAAGCGCAGGGCTCGACTGGCAGTCGCCGTCCTACGGCGTACGACTTTTCGGTATGAGCGACTTCCGCGAAGGAGGCGACATCCAGGAGCGCTCACGGCTCTTCAACTCCATTGCGGCGCAGGAGTTCGGCGCGGATGCCACCGACCCGTACGAGGTTCAGGCTGGGGGCGTGGGCCTCGATGGACGAGACGTGAAGGGGTTTCGCCTGCGCTTCGACGCGTCGGCCGAGCGCCATCGAGCGCTCACCATTCGAGCGACCCCCGCCCAGGGCACGTTTGCGCCGCTCGTTTCGGCAACACGGCTCCGCGCGACGCGGTTCTCCCTCGCGGCCGACCGCCCGACGTCGCTCTCGTGGCTCGGCACGGAG
>JBKJMP010000283.1:0-18083 GCA_046596395.1 Gemmatimonadaceae bacterium | reverse complement strand
CTTCGCGTCGGGCTTCTTTTACGGATTGCTCACGGGCGAGGAGCCGCAACGCGCGCTGGATCTCGGCTGGGCGCACGGCGCGCTCGTCACGACGTTTCCGGGTGACACGACCATGGCGACCGTGGAGCAGGTGCGCGCGTTCGCGGCCGGGCAATCGGCTCGCATTCAGCGATGAGAGTACTGCGTGGGTGCACATCCTTCGCTGCGCTCAGGATGACAACGGGGCTCAGGATGACAATGCATGTCGTCCTGAGCGCAGCGAAGGACCTGCACGTGCTGTTGCTGGCGTTGACGCTGCTTGCCTTCCCGCTATTCGCGTAGTCCACGCCGCGTTCGACGGGGAATCGACCGAAGGGTGGGGAGGGCTTGTGTATGCGGACGACTTCTTAACCGAAGCGCTGCTACGCCAGCGCGGGACGCTCGTGGAATGACGAGCGGGGAAGTGCAGATATTTCGGGCGAAGTTGAGGGATCGGACCTGCGCACCTTTCTTCCTTGACTGATTCCACTTTCGGCCCTATTGTACATCCACGATGACGACGCGCACCGCAAGCAACCGAAACAATTCGAACAATCCGCGCTCCTCCCGGAGCTCTGGTTAGCGCACGCGCGTCGAAGGTTGACGAAGCAACGCCCGCCAGGCTCCCAGCTGGTGGGCGTTTTGGTTTCAGGGCCAGTCTTGTGTGATGGGGTGTAGGTCAACTGGCAGACCGCCTGACTGTTAATCAGGAAGTTGGAGGTTCGAGTCCTCCCGCCCCAGTTATATAACTTGTTACTGTATAACAACATAAAGAGTCATCTCGGGCCAAGGCCGAGCCGGCTCTTTCGTCTGGGAATCACCGAGGAATCACGCAGAGGAAGTCAAACGCCGGATCGAGATGAATGTCACTGGCGTCAAACGCGTGGTCTCGGTCGATCCCTTTGGACCGCAGTCAACTGAGTGACGACAAGGCTTGCCAACACGCAAGCATCCGGCGAACTGACGCAATTCGACAGGACACTTGGTTTCGCCGAGTCTCATAGGGACGGTTTGCTGAACGGCGCGTAAATCACAACAACTCTCTGCCGTCAGCCGAAATCGACAGTTGTTGATTCAAGCACCCCGATCAGTTGCGCCGCCTTATCACCTAATACAATTCCCGGGGTGGCCAGTCGAATTCGGTCCAGTAGTAACCGTTCACCGTTTGCATGCTCGAGAAAGTATCGAATTGCAGTGTCTTCCACGTGGTGAGGAACAGCAAATACAAAGCGGGGCGCCGTCTGGCTCCCCAGTGCCCGATGCCACAGTCCAGCCCCTGGCTCGTACATCTTGTTCTTCCAGTCCTCGCTGACTGCGCACGTTGCCTGGAGTACGTAGACCCACGGAATTGACCGAGAATCCAGCCAGTCGTGCTGAGCTAAGACGTCGCATCCTTCTTCCTGGGCCAAGCGACGCACCGTAGCAGCCTCTGGTGTAACGGCAATTCGGCACTTCTCACCTGCGGCGATGAGTGCCTCGGAAAAGGAGCCGGCCGTACGCCGAGTTGCCGCAACATTCACCGCCAACAGCCCGCGCGCGACAAGGGCAGCTGTCACGTATTCTTCAAAAAGCTGGTTGGCGCGGATGGGCTGGAAATTCTATAAGCGTGCACGACAGTGATGGCCAAAAGCGCAAGGTACGGCGCGAAGTCGGCATTGTGTGGCAAACGGATCAAGCGACCATTCTGCAGGACAAATGGATATCGGTCACCAAGTAGAGAGGCTCGCTGTTCCAGCAGGCGAAAGGTCCGGCTCGCTGCCTCAGTACTCTGATCGATTGCTTCTGGAAGATTTTCCTGATCGGTTTCAGGACCGTCACTGTCGTCGATCCACATCTGTTCATCATCCGCCTCCGTAAATTGCTCGCGCATCTTGCGGACGAATCCTGCATCGCGGATGAAGTCAGCCAACTCGGCGAGTGCCGACCAAGCTTGTAGAACGGCGGCGATTCACCAGACACGCGCATCTTGGCGAGGGTCTGGACGGCAAGACCGAGATACTCGGCGGCCGCTTCAGTGCCGAGCAGTCGTTTCGTATCCCCGGGAGTCTCCGGTTTTTCGAAGGGAACGGTGCCTTGATTACCCTTATTCTTCGTGGCCCGCCGGACGGACGTTCCGCCCGGTAGCTCTTCGAGGAACGTGATGAACCCGTCCGGTGTGACGAAACGTACACGATCATCGGGAGGAGTGAATTCGGCAGCGGCGGTTGCAAGGGCGCGTTCGTCCTCGGAGATGAGCACCGCGTACGTGAACCCAGCAGCCAAGCACTTCGCGAGATTGCGGACCTCGTGCGGCACGCGAGTGGTGATCGAGATTTCGCACGCGATTCGGATGTCGTTGCGGGTGAGCGTCACATCCACGTATCCGTGACCATCGAGAACGGTCTCCTCAATAGACACCTCGAATCCTCGATCCTCCGCGACCTTCCGTATGAGATCCTGGATGTACTTGTGTACAGGACCTCCCCTACCCGGTAGCTTCGGCTTGACCGGGGCGAGTTGTGCAGCTTGATCAGTCTTCGGAAGTACGGTTCTCTTCGGCGTCGCGAGTGTTGCAGGTATTGTATCCCTCTCCTGTCGAGCAGCTTGAATGCGCGCTTCAATCTCGGCTTTTGGTGTGCCGTATCTGGTCCGTGACGCATCGGCAACTTCACGGCGACGAGCATCAGCGGTGTCGTCTGCCACTCTTGAGACAAGGGATGTGCGAAGACTGAAGTCGAAATCGGGCCGCTCGACTCGTGCGATCGCTTGTCCGATCCCGAGGTTCTGCAGGTCACTTGCTTCGAAGAACGAGAGACCGTCCGCGAGTACACGCGCATCCTCGTCCCCAAGCCGGAAGATGATCCGTGCATATGCGTTCCCAAGCACTGAGCTCAACACTTCCTCGCTTCGGCTCTTCAGTTGCCGCATTTCCTGATGGGCCAGAACGAGACCCAGCCCATACTTGCGCGCACCTGAGAGAATCGATGAGATCGACGGTGTCACAAAGTGGTGGAACTCGTCGATGTAGAGGAAGAATGGCACCGCAGATCGCGAAGTCCGTCCGGGTCGCGGTTCGGTGACATCGCATCGCGCTGCGCCACGGGCGGTGTCGGTCGGAGTCTACGCCGAGACTCGCTCGAGGAGGCGAGTCTCGCGGACGACTCAGTGTCATGCCCTGAAGACCCTGATCAGTCCAAGCCTTCCTCGTCGTCGACGAGATCGGTTATCTCCTGATAGCTGCACGGGCAGATGCTGTTACATCGGGATTATCCGCGGCAACAGCTACCGCAGGAAGAACCATGCGGACATGGCCCGCACTCCGGTAGGACACCGACCACCCGCCCGCTCATCCGCGTCACGGCCAGCCCGAGGCCGCCGCGCGCGCTAGGCTCGCCCTCCGTACCGATTACAATTGCGATCAACAGAAAGTGTGCAATTTCAATCGCCGTTGACAATTGACGCCTAACTGCAAAAGATCGCCAGACATGTCGAATGCACGTACTGGGCGAGGTCACGCTGATCTCACCACACGCCGGTATAGACGGTCTTGAGCTTTCGACGTAGATCACGCCTTGCCATGGAGAACCTGTGCACACTTCTCTTCGCTTGATGGCCTCTGGAGTCGCCGCGATGGTGACATCCGTGTCAACGTCGGCACAGGGACCTGATGTGGCGCCAACCATCGACCAGTTGCAATCAGTGCTGCCTCTGGTTGGCGCAAACATTACCCCCGCCTGGGCCGCCGACGGCGGCTCCCTCTACTACCTCGGCGGCGGAGCCTTGTGGCAGGTGCGAACCACCGGCGGAGAACCCGTGCACATCGTGGGCGTGACAGGCGGCGCCACGCAACTCCGGCGTACACCTGACGGTCGGTTGCTCACGTATGTGAAGGACGTGCCCGGGGGCAACGACATTTTTGCCTGGGACATTGCGACCGGTGCTGAGCGGCGTGTGTCGCATCTGTCGGGCCGTGTGCGTTCGTATTCCATTGCGCCAGACAGCCGGTCCATTGCCATGGCGAATGACCGTAATGGCAGTGGGGACATCTGGGTGGTGCGCGCCAGCGATGGCAAGGCGGAACGTATCACCTCGTCGCCGCTGTACGAGGTGTTTCCCGCGTTCAGCGCGGACGGGAGCAAGGTGCTCTATACGCAGCTCGACCGTCGCTGGGTTGACCACGACGTGTATGAGATTGCGCCGGCTGGTGGCCAGCCGAGACTGGTGGTGAGCGACAAGGACTTCTTTGACTACAGGCAAGGTGCATCATTCGGATACCCGATGGTGTCGCCTGACGGGCAAACCTTGCTCTTCCGGTCGCAGCGCAGCGGCTGGGCGGGGTACTGGTTGGTGCCATGTGAAGGGGGAACCCCGCGTCCGCTGGCGCCGGAGTCTGCCGACCAGAGTGACGCCCGCTGGTCACCCGACGGGAGCGCCATTCTGTACCTGTCGATAACAAACGGAACGCAGCGCCTGAACGTCGTTGCGGCATCCGGTGGGACACCACGCACCGTGGTGGCGTCGCCGATGGGGATGGTGACACGCGCCGAGTGGTCGCCCGACGGAAAACGGATCTCCTATCTGCTGGGCGGTCCGACGTCCGCGCCTGACCTTTTCGTGGTGGATGCGGCCGGCGGCCCCCCCGTGCAACTGACCCGGTCTCCCAGCCTGCCCACGGGCATGCTGGCGACCCCGGAAAAGGTGTCCTGGCAGAATGACGGGCTGACCATCAATGCCTACCTATACAAACCAGCCGGGTTGAGTGCGGGCCAGCGCGCGCCGGTGGTCATGCTTGTGCATGGAGGGCCCACCTCGCAGTTCAGTGACAGCTACCAGTTGCAGGCCCAGTTCTTCGCCAGTCGCGGGTATGTGGTCATTGCGCCTAACGTCCGAGGGAGTTCGGGGTACGGAAAGCGATTCGAGGATCTGAACAACCGCGACTGGGGTCATGGCGACCTGCGCGACGTGCTCGCCGGCGTGGCTTGGGCCAAGGGCCAGCCCTGGGTCAACCCGCAGAAGATCGGGATCACCGGCGTCAGCTACGGTGGCATGCTCACCATGTACGCCATCTCGTTTGCGCCCGGCGTGTTCCAGGCCGCCATTTCGGGGTCCGGGTATGGTGACGTGCGGGACTTTCACAACATTGTTCCTGAGCTGCAGCACAGTCAGCTCCTGCACTACGAACTGGGCGAGTGGCCATCGACTCCCGCCGTTGATTCGGTCTACCGTCGCAGCTCGGCGATCCTCAAAGCGGCGGATGCCACGGCGCCGGCCATGATCATCCACGGGTACGGGCTGCATGTGCTGGACGCCGACTACGCGGCCTGGAAGTACGCGCGCGAACTCGCGAAGAACTCCAAGCTGGTCGAATACAAGTCGTACCCTAACGAGACGTACTACGTGTACGGGCGCGAGAACACCAAACAGATGCTACAGGACATGCTGAATTTCTTCGATCGCTATCTCAAGGACCCGTCGGCCGACGCTGTGGCGGCGGCGCGGGCCACTCCGCGGTAGGTCGCGAGCGCTCTCCTTCACGCACGCTTACGGGTGTGCGAGCCCCCCCCGTGCCACCCGGGCCGTCCGGTCGCGGTCATGGGTGCGGCGACTCACTGTGCCGAGCTTCCGTCGGGCTCAGTTGAGTCGCGATTACTGCGACGTGACCCGCGCCCCGTTTCGCAAGTGCAGGTCGAAATAGGCAGCGATATCCAGGTACATCGCGACCAGGTTCTCGCGGCGCCGCACGTAGTAATTCTCGTTAGGGTACGTCTTGTAGACGAACGGCTTGTAGTTCATTTCGAGGCGCTCGGCAAAGATCTGCGACGCGTCAGAGCGCGGGAGCCGCTGCCCCACGCCATGCAGCAGCATAATGGGCGTCTGGATGTCCTTGATGTGGAAGATCGGCGATGACCGCTTGTACACGTCCTCACTCGTGGCCAACGTCCCGAATTCGTACTCCACCAGCTTCAAGTGCCGCATTTCCTGCTCCTGGATCATGTGAATCCAGTCGCCATACCCCGAGACGGACACCGCGGCCTGGAACACCCCTGGTGCAAACGCCGCCGCCGCGAGGCTCATGCATCCGCCATAGCTCGTACCGGTGATCCCCATGTGGTTGCGATCGACGTAGGACAACGTGCGCAGGTACTCGACCCCAGCGGTCACATCGACCAGGTCGCACCGCCCCCAGCACTTGTTGTTGGCATCCTCGAACGCCTTGCCATAGCCGGAACTCCCCCGGATGTTCGGAAGGAGCACGGCGTACCCGCGCATGGCGAGATACTGCGCCTCGGATTGGTAGGTGTCGTTGAACGAGGACGTCGGTCCGCCATGGATATACAACACCCCGGGCGCTTGCTGGCCGGGTGCCAGGCGCGGCTCGTAGAGGTAGGCCTGCACCACCGTGCCATCCGGCGACTTGTAGGTCACCTTCTTCGGTCGCACCAGTGCTTTCGTGATGTAGGTCGGCCCCGCCGAGTAGGTCAGCTGTTGCGGGGTGCCGCCCTGGGCAGCCACCACGTACAGGTCCGACGGATCAACGGGAGTCTCCATCGTGAATGAAATCCGCTCGCCATCGGGCGACCACTCGCCATTGGAGACCATTCCCATCCCGCCGCGCGCGGTGGCAACGACACGAGGGGCTCCTCCCGCCGCGCTGACCACCCGCAGGTCCTGCATGCCGTTCCAGAGCGCGCTATACAGGATGGACTTGCCGTCAGGGGACCATCGGGCCCCGGCCTGGTTCGCGGCTTCCGGAGCGACTTGGCGCGGTGCCCCGCCCCGCATCGGGACCGCCCAGTAATTGATCCATCCGCTGCGGTGCGAGCGGAAGAGCAGAGTGCTGCCGTCGGGCGACACCTGCGAATACCCGAAGTTTCCGCCGGCCTGATAGTCGAAGAAGCCGGTGTCGCTCACGATGGTGCGTGCCTCGCCGCGCCCTGACGCGTCGGCCTCCATCACGTCGTGATCGAGCCATCGATCGTCCATGCGCGCGTAGACCACCCGGGTGCCATCTGGCGTCCAGGTAGGGAACACTTCATAGCGGGCATCACGCGTCAGGCGCTGCGTTGCGCCGGTGGCCACATCCACGATCCAGATATCGAAGTTGCCGTACTTGTCGCCCGCCAGCGCGACCCGCGCGCCATCAGGAGACCAGGAATACGAGTTGATGCGGGCCCCCAACCGGGTTAGTTGGCGCGTGGTACCCGTCGCCGAGGAGAGCAGGAAAATCTCCGCGGCTCCACCTGCACTCGAGATGTAGGCGATGTGCTCCCCGAGGGGCGAATACTTCGGTTGGTGCGCCTGCAGGAACGCGACCTCGCCGAGCCTTGCATTCAGCGTTTGGGGCCACCCACCATCTGACGGCACCATCCAGAGGTCCGACCCGCCCAGTGCGCCACCAATGAGCAGGTGCTTGCCATCAGGCGACCACTGCGGACTCATACCACCCACCAGGGACCGCAGCGAGGTCACGTCCTCGGCGCTCAACCTTACAGGCGCCGTGGGAGCCTGCGCGGCGCCCGCCGAAGCCAGGAGTGTGCAAGCGAGTGGCAGTGACCATCGGGACATGACGGCGCTCAGCGATTCAGGAATCCACAAAATACGCGGCAGGCCGGAGCGCCGCGAGGTGCCGAAGCTGCCCTTCCCCAACCCCGTCCCTCCCCTACCTTCTCGCATTCCCTTACCCCCAGACCCATGCCCCGTACCGTCTTCCGGCTGGTCGTCTCCGTCCTCACCGTTCTTGGCGTGAACAGTGTGCAGGCACAAGCACTCTCAGCGGCGGACCACGCCAGGGTCTCGCGATCGATTCGAGTCGCCGCCGATGACCTGATCACGGCGCTCGCGTCACGCGATATCGATCGGTTCATGGCCCTGTTCACCACCGAGCCCGATCTCGTGTATGTCGACAACGGCAAGATTTACCCAAGTCGAGAGGCGTTGGCCAAAGCGGCTGGGGGGTTCTTCACTCGTATTGGTCAGGCCGGTGGGAGGTGGGAACCGGCGCACGTCCTTCCCCTTTCCACCACCTCTGGCGCCTTCACGGGAATCTTCCGCCCGCAGATGACAGATACGGCGGGCGCGCCACTCTGGACGAGCGGAAAGATCTGGACTTTTGTCTACCAGCGGCGCGACCAGCGCTGGGTGATCGTGCAGGCCCATGAGATCAATGCGCTGCCTGGGCAATAGCGGAGCCTAACGCGGCCGCGCGGCGCGCCAGCCAGCCGCATGCTGCCGCTCGAGGGAGTCCAGCAGGGTGGCGTGGTCGGGACGCGCGGCCAGGTTCTCGTTTTCGTTCGGGTCCTTGCGGCGATCGTACAGCTCCCGGGCGACGACAACCTTCGTCTCCCAATGGATCCACCGGACGTAGTGGTGGTCTTCGGTCAAGAGACTGTAGCCCATGTAGGGCTGCGAGTCCGGCGCCGCCCACGTGCCCTTGCGCAGGAATTGGCTGAAGACGGCGGACTTCCAGAGCCGCGCGCCGTCGCGCAGGAGTGGAACTGCGCTGGTGCCCTGCGCGTGCGCGACTGCGGGAAGGCCGGCCAGTTCAACGAGGGTGGGATACACGTCGACAAACTCCACCATGTGTTTCACCCGCGTACCCGGGGCGATCCGGCTCGGGGCGCGGATCAGGAGGGGCGAGTGCGTGTCGATCACGTAATTCGTCATCTTCGCCCATCCGTTGTGTTCACCCAGCTTGTATCCATGATCCCCCCACAGCACCACGATGGTGTTCTCGGTGAGCCCGAGGGAGTCGAGTTGGTCCAGCACGCGCCCGACCTGCGCATCGACGTAACTCACGGAGGCGTAGTACCCGTGGCGCAGGCGACGCACCTCCGCCTCCGTCAGTGATCCATCAAACGGGTGCCTGGCATCGGCAAAATCCGTGTAGCCGCGCAACTCCCGCATGGTGCTGGCCGCCATGATTGGGCCGCCACGGGTGTGATAGAGGTTGGACGGGAGTGGAATGGAGTCGCGTTGGTACAGGTCCCAGTACCGCTGTGGCGCGTTGAAGGGAAGGTGCGGGCGATAGTAGCCGATCCCGAAGAAGAAGGGCCGTCCTCGCGCCTTGAGCTCCGCGAGTTTTCGCAGAGCCAGGTTGGTCTGGGCGCCGTCATAGTACACGGAATCGGGAAGGTCCACACTTTCAGTCGCGTTGGCCTTGAGATACCAGAGTCCGTAACGATCGATGTTCTGCCCCTGGGTGCCTGCCTGGAGGATGGCCGCCTTGCGTCGTTCCTGGATCGCAAGGTTGTCGCGATGGTGATAGACCGCGTCGGGGTCGTAGGGGAACCCGTCGACGTGCAGCTCGGGCTCGCTCCACGACACTGAGTCCGGGAGGACGTTGTGGTAGATCTTCCCGATGCTCACGGCGTGGTACCCGTGCGCGCGGAAGTGCTGGGGGATCGTGACCACGCTCGGTGTCGTCACGCGGAAATCGGTGTCCAGGTCCCAAACCCGCAGCGAATCAGGGCGCAGTCCGGTCATCAACGAGGCGCGCGATGGATTGCAGAGCGCCTGCTGCGCGTGAGCCTGCAGGAAAACCGCTCCGGATCGGGCGAGCCTGTCGATGTTCGGCGTCAGGGCCACGGTGTCGCCGTAAGCGCCGAGCGCCGGCCGGAGGTCGTCGATGGCAATGAACACCACGTTGGGCCGGGCAGCCGGCGGTGCCGAGCAGCCGGCAAGGCAGGCCAACGTGAGGCAGAGTGGCCCGCTGCGGAATCGTGAAAGGATGCCTGTCGGTCGGCTCATGGATCAGGGGTGCGCGGGAAGCCCGGTTTGTCGCCAGCGCCGAGCCTCGCGAGTTGGATTGCGTTTCGTCCCTCGGTCCGGTGTTTCGCCACGCGGTCGGCACCTGATTCTACACGGTGCATCACGCGGTCGCCCTTGCTCATCTGGATTTCCCGCCTCACCTTGGGAAAAGCGTCGCCGCGTGTCGTCCGCGCGCCTGCATGATTCACCCGCGAGGAGAACGGTATGCCGAGAGTGGTCAGGCCATGGTGGGTGTTGGCGGCAGCGTTACTGCTTACACCACAGGTTTCACAAGCACAGGAGCGACGTGTGACCGGCGTCGTTACCAGTCAGGGGGCGGGCTCGCCGCTCGAAGGTACGGAAGTGATGGTGATCGGGACAGCCCGTGGGCAGGCGGCCCGGACCGGCGCGGACGGCCGATACGCGCTTACCGTGCCGGCCGGTGATGTTCGCCTGCAAGTTCGTCAGATCGGGTACAAGCGGGTCGAGTTCAGGCTCCCGGGTTCGCAAAACACCGCTGACTTCGCGCTGGCCCGGGACGTGTTCAAGCTCAACGAGGTCGTCGTCTCGGGACAGGCGACCACGATCGAACGTCGCAGTGCGACGACATCCGTTGCGCTGGTCACGAACGAGGAGCTGCGCCGGGTGCCGGTGCCGACGGTGGAAGCGGCACTCACTGGCAAGATCACGGGCGTGAACCTGCAGACGAATTCCGGCGCCCCCGGCGGCGGTATCCAGATGCAGATCCGCGGAAACAACACCGTCTTAGGCGGCTTTGATCCGCTCTACGTGGTTGACGGCGTGATCTATTCGAACGCGGCGATTCCGAGCGGCCGCGGTCTCACGAACAACGCTGCAAGCCCCACGCTCGAGGCCGACGCGGTGAATCGGCTGGCCGACCTCAACCCGAACGACATCGCCAGCATCGAGGTTCTCAAGGGTGCCTCGGCATCTTCGATCTACGGGTCCAAGGCTGCCAACGGCGTTGTGGTCATCACGACCACCCGCGGCACCAACGGCGCGCCGCGATTCAATGTGACGCACCGCGCAGGGCGGTTCTCCCCGCTCCGCCTGATGAAGCATCGCAAATGGACTCAGGACTCGGCGGTCGCGCGCTTTGGCGCCCCGGCGGCGGCCTTCTTCGCCGGCAACGCGACTCCGTTCTTCGACAACCCTGCCGCGACGTACAGCAACCGCGACCTCTCATCTGAAACGGTCGCCGACGTCAGCGGCGGTACGGGCAGCACCCGGTACTTCGTCTCGACCAACACCAAACGTGACGAGGGCACGGAACTCAACACGGGTGCCGGGAAGCAGGGACTGCGCATGAATGTGGACCAGACCCTCGCCTCCAGCGTTGACCTGCGCATGTCCTCAGTGTACGCGCGCAATACCAACGAGCGCGGCTGGAGCAACAACTGCAACAATTACGGATGCCACGGCTACGCCCTGGCTTACATCCCGTCGTTTGTTGACCTCACGAGAAGGAACACGGACGGTACCTTCCCGGTCCCGACGGTGTCGGTGCAGGCCAACCCCATCCAATTGACCGAGCAGGGCGTCAACAAGGAAGAAACCAATCGATTCACCGGTGGCGGCACGGTCGGCTGGACCCCGAGGGTCGGCGGGGGTCAGACACTCCGCCTGGTGATGGGCGGCGGACTGGACGTCTTTGATCAGCGCAACGATGTCTGGACGCCGAACGACCTGTTCTTCGAGCGGGTGCAGGCCTTGCCTGGCGAATCCGTCGAGAGCGGCGGTCGCAGCAAATTCTTCAACTACAACCTGAACGGCGTGCACTCCTGGGACCTGGGTGGGCTGCAGGCCACCACCTCGGCTGGGTTTCAGTACGAGGATCGTCAACTGTCCACGTTCCTCATCCGAACGCAGAACCTGCTCCCCGGCCAGCGCAACGTAAATCAGGGCACGAACATAACGGCGAACGAAGTCCTCACACAGGAACGGACGATCGCGGCGTATGCCAGCGAGGAAGTCCGCCTGTTCAGCGAGCGGCTTCTCGTGCGCGGTGGGCTTCGCGCCGAACGCAGCAGCGTGATGGGTGACATCGACAAGTACTACGTCTTTCCGAACGTGTCGAGCTCGTTTCGTCTTGATAACCTTCTCGGCCGCGGGAGCGAACTGAAGCTCCGCGCGGCCTACGGCGAGACGGGCAACCAGCCCACCTTCGGCCAGAAGTTCACCAACCTGCTCACGCCCCAGCTTGGGGGACAGCAGGGCATCGCGGTCTCTACGGCTGCCGGTTTCCCCGGCGTCGAGCCCGAGCGCCTCAAGGAACTCGAGGCCGGGGTCGAAGCGTCCATGTTCAACGAACGCTTCACATGGGAAGTCACCGCCTTCAGCCGCAACACCACAAACCTGCTGCTGCAGCGCGTGCCGGAGCCGTCCTCCGGATTCGCCAGTCAGGTGTTCAACGGCGGCAAGATTCGCAATTGGGGCTACGAGCTTGCCGCTGGGTACTCGCTGCTTCAGTCCGCTAAGACCTTGTGGGTCGCGCGCGCCACCTTCACCACTTACGACTCCAAAGTGGAGGACCTGGCGGGGCTCCCGCCGTTCTTCCCGACCGCCTCGGGATTCGGCAACCTGGGCCGGACACGTGTGGAGAAGGGGAAACCGATCACGCAGCTGGTTGGGTTTGCCTTCGACGATAAGAGCAACCGGGCGCCGGCCATCTCCCAGCTCGGGAACAGCGCTCCGGACTTCCGGATGGGATTCGTCAACGACATCTCCCGCGGTCCGCTGTCCTTCAACACCGTCGTGGACTGGCAGAAGGGTGGCAACGTCATCAACCTCACCGAGTACCTCCAGGATGATGGTCGCACCTCGGAAGACTGGGGATCGGCCGCCTGGGCTGTGCGCTACAATGGCTACCTCAAGGGCGTGATCTCGCCCTACATCGAGGAAGCAGACTTCGTGAAGTTGCGCGAAGTGTCCGTCAACTACGAGTTGCCGCGTGGACTCGTGAGTCGGGTAAACGCGCTGCGCTCGGCCCGGGTTGGCCTGGCCGCCCGCAACCTGTTCATGTGGGCGCCCTACCGGGGCCTCGATCCAGAGGTGGCCAACTTCGGTTCGGCTGCCATCCGCAACAATCTCGACATCGGACCGTACCCGCCGTCGCGCAGTCTCTTCGTCAACCTTTCGCTGGGCTTCTAAATGCGCCGATACGTACACTCCATCGGACGCCGCGTGTTGCCTCCCGCGATGCTCGCCGGTGCGATCATGGCACTTGGCTGCGGAGAGATGAACATCCTCAACACCAACGCCCCGACCCTCGAGACACTCACCGGCGCCCCGACGCGCGCCATCCTGGCGCGTACGGCCACCGGCATCTTCGCGCAGGCCTACAACGACGTGGGGACCGAAGCCGCGGTTTATGCCTTGTACGGTCGCGAAGGCTACAACCTGCTGGGCAACGACCCGCGCGAAACGCAGGAACAGTTCCGCGGACCGCCAGATCCCACCGGGCGGCACAGCGCCAACTGGATCGGACCGTACCAAGCCATCCGCTCCATCAACACGTACCTCGAGGCACTGCCCAAAGCCGCGGGGATCTCGGCGACCGAAATAAAGGCGTCGACCGGTTTCGCCAAAACGGTCAAGGCGTGGATGATCCATCGGGTAGCCATCCGCACGGGGGTGCTGGGGATGCCACTCGAGACCGACGTTCCGCTGGGTGATCCCCCGGCCCCGTTTGTGGCGTTTGATGCGGCGCTCACGGCGGCGGCCGCCCTCATGGATGAGGCGCACGCAGATCTTCTGGCGGGCGGACCGGCGTTCCCGTTCACTGTCGCTCCGGGCTACACCGGCTTCTCCACCCCAGCCACGTATGCCCAGTTCAATCGGGCACTCGCTGCCAAGATGCAGGTGCATCGGGCCACCTTTGTGAGCTGCACCTCTTGTTGGGCGACGGCCGCGGCGGCGATCGCACAGTCCTTCGTCACCACCGCCGGACTGCCGGCCTCGCTCACGACCGGCGTGAACTACTTCTACTCCACGGCAGCGGGCGAGCCGGCGAACCCGATCACGGAACCCCTCAGCTCCAACCGGTACTGGGTCCACCCGTCGATCGTGAACGGTGCCCAGTCCAACGCGGGGGTGCCGGACCGGCGCCTCACGAGCAAGGTGCTCGCCGGTGGTCGCTCCGTGATCCTGAACGAGTTAGTGGGCACGCACAAACCAGTGATGTACAACGCCGTGGGCGCCCCCGCCACGGCCAACCTCGGCGCCCCGATCCCGTGGATCAACAACGAGGAGCTGCTCCTGCTCCGCGCCGAGATCCGCTGGAATACCAATAACCGTCAGGGCGCGCTCGACGACCTCAACCTCGTGCGCCTGCACGCGGGCGGGCTCGCCGCGTCACCGCTCACCACGACGAGCAGCAACAACGATTTTGTCACGGAGTTGCTTTACAATCGCACCTTCTCGCTGATGTGGCAGCAGGGCACGCGTTGGATCGACGCCCGCCGCTACCAGAGGACGGCCAGCCTGCCGCTCGACCGTCCCGGCGACATCATTTACCCCAACATGATCATCCCGGCGGCGGAGTGCGATGCTCGGCGCTTGCCGGTACCATGCCTGCCGCTGACTAGCAAGTAAGATCAGGCAGGTGATGGCGGGGGGCCGCGGAACGGGAAGAATCCGTTTTCGCGGCTCTTCGCATTTTCGCGGACCCCCACCTCGCGAGTCGGCGGCGGCAAACTATCCTTCCACGGCTGCGTCCTTCGGACGTGCGTCGGTAGTAGCACGTTGCGGAGTGCGTGCGGTGGAGTCCGGGTAACCTCGAGCTGTGCGAGGGGCCAGGCCACCACTTGCAGATAGCATTCGGGGAAACAGCAACCGGATGCGGCACCACACCGAACTGTGTCGCGCGCTGGGCAGGTCACGTCAGGCGTCCCGTCGTGACCCCCAGCGGCCATCCCGATCACGCTCGAAGGAGACTACCGCGACCTGACGGCTCGCCCCCCACCGAGTGTGCAATTCTCCCCGGCAAAGGTGACGCACCTGGACCAGAGCCGGGGGCCGCCTTGACTGGCCGCCCGGCTCCAGATGTGCATTGGAGGATTGCCCGCCGCCCAACAGCGGCCGGGCAGCACGCGAACTGGACAAGGAATGGGATGCGGGAATTCAGAGTACGAACCGCGATGTGGCGGGTGTGGATGGTACCCCCTCCGAGTCTTCTCGAGAAGCCAACAGACCATTTCCGCGATGGTTGGCTGTGCTTCGAGGAAGACGAGTCCGCTCGCCGGTGGCGCCTGTCGTCCGCGCAGGTGCCAGCCGACTGGGAGCAGCTTTCCGACATCAGGCTCCGCGAGCTGCTGATCATCGCGCGCAAGGACGCGCCGAGCCTCATCACCACCAGGCGCGCGTCGGAACAGCGGAGAAAGCTCGAGGATGCAGCGCGGGCGGGGGAGTGACCACGCCGGTTTGACTAATCAAAAAAAGTCGATACAATAGGGGTGTGACCACCCTCGCGCTCGACATCCCCCGCATCGCGAAACTCTGCAACGCCCTCGCCGACGAGGCGCGCGTCGAGATCATCGCGCGCCTGCTGGATGGCGAGAAGTGCGTGTGCGACCTGACCGACGCGCTCGAGACGGGACAGTCGCGACTGTCCTACCATCTCAAGGTGTTGAAGGACGCGGGGCTGGTGACGGACCGTCGTGAAGGCCGTCTGTGCGCTATCTCGATGGAATCCTGTATTCCAGCACGCTTGCCGGACGAACGGATCTGGCGGTAACGCTGGATTCGGCACGCCCGTCGGGCAGCGCAATGGCGCCACTCGAGCAGGTGCATGGTGCGGTCACCTTCCGCGCTCCGGGAGCGTCAGTGCCGCGCGCCACGGGTGGGGGAGGAGCGAGCATAAGCTTCGCGAACGCGACGTTCTTTCGCGTGGTGAGCGATAGTGGGGTTGCCGGCCGGATTCCGCCGGGGACGTACAAGGCAGGTCCATCAATCGTTGGCGCGGCCCCGAACTACGATTGGCCGGAGATCCACGATGCAACGGGGACCATCAGTGCCGAGCATCCGGTAGCAAACGTGGTCATCCCATACCATCGACTGGTCTGGCCGATCATCACCATCGACCACGCGGGGCTGCCGCCCGGCGGAGAGGTGATGTTTCGGGTAAGCTCGACGGGATTGGCGCCAAGTTCGCAAGTGCACCCCACGCCGCAAATGCTCCCCGCAATGGGACATCTCCTTTCCCACTCCACACCGCGTGGAGGCCCTCATGCCGTACGTGAGTGGTGACACCGCGGCCTGGGCCGCGTCTCCCAGCATCATCGACTTCCTTCCACAGGAGGGACGCACGTCGGCCATCACAATCCAGATGCGGCCGACCAACATCATGAAGATCGTGGTGAGCGGAAATCCCTACGTGGGTCAATGTTGCACGATGCCCCGCGGACAGATGTCGGTGACATTCCCGAACGGAATGCTCGTGGATTTTGCGGACTTCTCGAACAACGGCGGCACCGTGGTCCTGTCAAACCGGCTTGTGGGCGAGTACGTGTTTCGGGCGAACCCCGTCGTGGCATCGGGTGTCACCTACGTGCCCGACGCGCCGACGCAAACGGTGTCGCTTCCGGCGGTCGGTCGCGTGGTCGTGGCGATTCGCTTCGCACCGCGCTGAACCGGGGCAGCTGCCCAAGGCGGCTACCCCACGGTTTCATTTCCAGAGAGGGGCCACGATCTGGCCAATCCGGGCGCGAAGATGCAGGCACCCCGTGCATCACTCGGTATGCGAAGCCTTCAAGGGGCGAATAGCTCGCTGAGAATGTTGTCTGCTCCCTAAGCTGGATGTCCGGACGACCGCTATCCGCCCACTACCAGCGCCGAGCGACGCCGACCACGTTCCGGCGCCGCCGTTCGCCAGTGCAATCTAGTTGCCCGCTGGGCGTGGCCGCGGCAACGCCGTGGGCGGGAGCATGCCGTTCAGTCGCATGTAGTTCGCGAGCTGGCTGTAGTGGTCCGCCATGTCGAGGGAGTGGCCAAGCACCATGCCCGCGCGCGTGATGGTGCGCGTGTTGGCGCCCATGGTCATCGTCACCTGGTCGGCCAGCCTGGCATCATCCAGCTGGGCCGCGGCGCTCTGGCAGAAGGCAAACGACGCCTTGAGCTGTTCCACCAGCTTCGCCTTGGGCCAGGTTGCCTTCACGGAGTCGGGAGTGCTCGTCTCCTCGGGGGTGCGCGTCGCCTTCATGTCGCCGAACGCATTGCAGAAGAGATAATTGTCGTTGGCGAGGTGCTGGGCGATGTAGCCGATGCTCAGCTGTGCCGGCGTCGGCTTGTAGGAGAACTTGCCTTCAGGAATGGAGTCGAAAGCCTGTGCAAGGTTCCGCTGGAGTCCCGTGATGCGCGTCTTGAAGACGGTGGTGACTGGATTGACGGGTGGTCCGGCAGGGGTCTGCGCGGCGAGGCTCAGCGGCAGGGCAAGCAGGAGCAGGGCGGCGTGATGCGTCTTCATCATGGTCTCCGGGGTGTTCGGGATAGACCTGATAGTGGGATGATGCGGGCGGGTGGGGAAGGGTGCGCGGTTTCCGCTCGTCCGGTGCGCAGAGCCCTGTGCGGTCGTCATGGTATCATTCGTACGGCGCTCGCCAATCCGGGCGCCGAGGCTGCAGGATGCGACAGCGCTCCGGAAACGGTAGAATCAGCAGGCCAGCCCACCCTTTCCAGGGATTCTCATATGATCACGATTGTCTTAGGGGTACTCGCGGCAGCCGCGATCGCGGGTATGGCGTACTCCATCAGGATCATCGGACAGGCTGAGGTCATCGTGGTGGAGCGCCTCGGCCGCTTTCACCGCGTGGCCCGTTCCGGACTCAACATCCTGATCCCGTTCGTCGAGCGCGCGCGGACGCTCGACGTTCGCTACTTCGACGCCGACGTCGCCGGAAAGAAGCGCATCACCTCGGGCTCGACCACGCGCATCGACCTCCGCGAACAGGTGCTCAACTTTCCGAGCCAGCCGGTGATCACGAAGGACAACGTCACGATCGACATCGACGCCGTGCTCTACTACCGCGTGGCCGATCCGCAGAAGGCGACGTACGCCGTCCAGAACCTCCCGTACGCGCTCGAGACGCTCACGCGCACGACGCTCCGCAACATCGTCGGCGAGATGGAGCTCGACCAGACGCTCGCGAGCCGCGACATGATCAACAAGCGGATGCGCGAGGTGATCGAGGACGCCTCGATGGGGTGGGGCGTCGACGTCACGCGCGTGGAGCTCCAGGCGATCGAGCCGCCGCGCGACATCCAGCAATCGATGGAGCTGGTGATGCGCGCCGAACGCGAACGTCGCGCGGCGGTCACGAACG
>JBKJMP010000092.1:0-3024 GCA_046596395.1 Gemmatimonadaceae bacterium | reverse complement strand
GTCCCCATCGAGCGCGAGGGCCTCGGCTACTTCGGCCGTAATGAAGTTTGGCTCTGGATGGTAGTACTGCGTCAGCACGAGATAACGCTTGCGGGGAAGGAGCGAGGGCGCGTCCGTCAGATGCGCCACGTCACGTCCCGGTGTGGATCACGATTGCCGCCGGCAGCCGCACATGCGCCGAGGGAAGCACGCTAACCGCGGCCGCCCGACGTCCACTCCAGCTCCGCACGGTCGGGGGAACGAAACCCCGTGACGATGCGACACGTGGTTTCCGCGACGTTCGGCTGCAGGTACTCGAGCGGCGGGCTCCAGGCGCCAACCTCGCTCGTGACGAAGCGCACGGCGCGCTCGATCACGGCGGGATCGGAGCCGGCGAGGAAATTCGATCCGCACTCCACGGTCTCGGGACGCTCCGTCACGTCGCGGATCGTGACATTGGGGACGCCGAAGATGCAGGCTTCTTCCTGCACAGTCCCGCTGTCCGAGATGCAGCAGAAGGCCGACTGCTCCAGTCGAACGAAGTCGAAGAAGCCCATGGGTTGCAGCATGTGCAGACCAGCCTGCTTCACGTCGATCCCGAACTGGTCGATGCGGGATGCCGTACGCGGATGCAGAGAACAGATCACCGGGAAACCATACTGTGCATGCAGCGCAGCCAGTGCCAGTATGAGCTCGCGGAGCCGCTCCGGGTTATCCACGTTCTCTGCACGATGCATCGTGACGAGAAAGTATTCGCCAACGCCAAGGTCCAGCCGCGTCAGCGCGTCGCTCGAGCCGATGCGGTCGGCAAAGTGATCGATCACCTGCTTGATGGGGTTCCCGGTGACGTACACGCGCTCGCCAGCGATGCCTTCGCGCAGCAGATTCTCCCGGCTGCGATTCGTGTACGGCATGAGGACGCTGCTCGAATGATCGATCAGGCGCCGGTTCACCTCTTCCGGCACCCGGTCGTCGTAACAGCGGTTGCCCGCCTCCATGTGATAGACGGGAATGCCCAGCCGACGCGCCACGATGGCCGACAGGCCGCTGTTGGTGTCGCCAAGGATCAGGAGCCGGTCGGGCCGATGCTCGAGCATCGCCGCTTCCACACCGCTGAGGATGGCTCCCGCCTGCTCACCGAAGCGGCCGCGCACCTCCAGGTGGACATCCGGAGCGCGCACATCGAGTTCGCGGAAGAAGATTCCGTCGAGCCGATCGTCGAAGTTCTGCCCGGTGTGCACCAGCACCTGTTCGACCGTCGCATCGAGCATCGGAATCACGCGACTCAGCCGGATGATCTCCGGCCGCGTGCCGAGCACGGTCATCACCTTCATGCGAGCAGCTCGCCGTCCGGCACAGCGTTATCCTCGACCATCAGATGCCGGCGACGCAGCAAGTCCGTGGTCTGCTCGAGCGACATCACGTTGTCGCCGGAGCTGAATTCCCGCGTCAAGGCGGGTGACTCGCCGTGAGCCGCGCCGAGCTCCGGCAGCATCGGGCGGATGGCGAACCAGTCGCCGCGTGCGACGGTGCGAGCCGCCTCGTCCTCGCTCACCATGATCTCGTGCATCTTCTCGCCCGGCCGAATCCCGGTGATGCGCTGCTCGATCCTGCGGTCGCCGATCAACGCCGTCGCCACATCGGTCATCAGGGCCGACGGAGCGCTCGGCACGTACGTCTCGCCCGCTTCGGCCGTGGACAGGGCCGCGAAGACGGTGTCCACCGCGTCGTCCAGACTGAGCAGGAATCGCGTCATCTCCGGCGCCGTGATCGTGACCGGTCCACCGTTGCGGATCTGGTCGTGGAACAGCGGAATGACCGATCCGCGCGAGGCCAGCACGTTGCCGTAGCGTACGCAGACGAACCGGGTACCGGGCGCGCGAATGTTGCCCTGCACGAAGATGCGTTCCTGCAGCGCCTTCGTCATCCCCATGACATTGACGGGCTTGCACGCCTTGTCGGTGGACACGCCGACGACGGTTTCGACAGGAAGGCGGAATTGCTGAATGGCGCGCACGATGTTCTCCGCCCCTTCCACGTTCGTCCGTACCGCCTCGAACGGGAAGTACTCGCAGGTGGGCACCTGCTTGAGCGCGGCGGCGTTGACGACCACGTCGACATCGGCCAGGGCGGACGCCACGGAATGCGCGTCCCGTACATCACCAATGCGAAACTCGAGCACGCGCTCGGAATCCTCGTAGATCAGCTCATCCGTCGCCGCACGCCGGTGCCGGAATTCGAGGCGCATGAAATGCTGCTTCGCTTCGTCTCTGGAGAGGACGATGATCTTGGCTGGACGACCCACATCGCTGCTCAACAGCCGCCGCACCAGCACCTTGCCGAGCGATCCGGTGCCGCCGGTGATCAGCACTCGCTTATCCTTCAGCAGATTCATTTGATGAGTCAGATTCTGAGTTCATAGGGCGTGATGTCGCCCAGGAGCTGCGCCATCATGTCGGGCCATGATGGAACCCGATAACCTATTGCGGCGTGAAGCCGCCGGCCATCCAGGCTCCGATCGAGCTGAAGGTGATCGTCCGGGGTGATCTCGATCCGCAGACCATAGGCATCACGCAGCGTGTGCAGCAGGTCATGCTTCGAGGTGCGGGCGCTCGCCACGTGATAGAGCCCACGCAGGCCTGGCTGATCGTCGATGATGGACAGAATGAGGTCGGCGAGGTGGTTCGAGGTGACGCCGCTCCACCACACGCGCCGATACCCCGGCACCGATCCACCGTCGTGGCTGATGAGCCAATCGAGCAGCGATACATGGTTGCGCAGCTCGCGACCGATGATCGACGTGCGCAGCGTCACGGCATTGCCACTGAGCACCTCGCCCAGCGCCTTGCTTCGGCCGTAGAGGTCGACGGCGTTGGTGACCTCGTCTTCCACGTGCCCGCCGCGCGTTCCATCGTACACGCAGTCGGTGCTGATCTGGACCAGCCGACCGTCCCACTCCGCCAGAGCGCGTGCGATTCGGTGTGGCAGCAGCGCATTGAGTGAAAGACTCGGAATGACCTCGTGTGCGCTTGGCCGCTGCTTGAT
>JBKJMP010000590.1:0-4495 GCA_046596395.1 Gemmatimonadaceae bacterium | reverse complement strand
AGATGTCGGCGTAGAGCTCGTCGGGGTGATGGCCGCCGAGTGCTGTCATGAACGCCGGATCGTACATGCTCGTGCGGGCGGAGCGGAACGCGCGGTCGTAGACGAATGCGTCGCGGGCGGTGCTGGCGCCGGCCTGCGCGAGGAGCGCGACGCGCCGCCGCAGTGGGCTCGCGGTGCGGGTCCCATCGGCTTCGGCAAGCGCGCCGGCGAGACGGCGGCGCACCGCCTCGGGTAGCAACCGCCGGTACGCCGGCGCGACACGCTCGATCATCGGCCGCGCATAGCCGCCGAAAGCCTCGTCCGCACCGTCGCCGACGAGCGCGACGGTCATGAAGCGCCGCGCAAAGCGTGCGAGGTAGTAGTTCGGAACGATGGAGACGTCCGCGATCGGCTGCCCGTAGTGCCACACGATCGCCGGCAGGTCGTTCACGACGGATGGCTCGAGCACCTCCTCGTGGAGCCGTACATCGTAGCGCGCGGCGACCATGCGCGCGTACTCGCGCTCGTCGGCGTCGGGGCCGCCGTAGCCCATGGTCACGGCATCTATCGGAGCGCCGGCTTCCTCGCTCGCCAGGGCTGTGATGAGGCTCGAGTCCACTCCGCCCGACAACAGCGTGCCCGTCGGCACATCGCTGCGCAGTCGCTGCCGCACCGACGTCCGCATCATGCCGTCGATCGCGTCGAGCGCCTCGGCCTCCGACACGTTGCGCTTGGGTGCGAAGCGAACGTCCCAGTAGCGCGAGACGGTCAGGTCGCCGCGTACCGCGTCGAACACGAGCGCGTGCGCGGGCGGCAGTTGATGGCATCCCTCGAACATCGCGAGCGGCGCGGGCACGGCCTGGTACGTGAGGTAGGCGTCGAGCGCGCGCGGATTCACGCGTGGCGCTCCCCCCATCAGCCGCGTGAGCGCCGTCAGCGTGGACGCGAACGCAAACCCGCTGCCCATGCGCGCATGGAAGAACGGCTTCTCGCCCATGCGGTCGCGTGCGCCGTACAACTGCCGTGACTGCGCATCCCAGATCGCGAACGCGAACATGCCGTCGAGCCGGTCGAGCAACGTTGGCCATCCCCACACCTTGAATCCGTTGAGGATGACTTCCGTGTCACCCGTCGAACGAAACTCCACTTCGCGCGCGAGCTCGCGGCGTAACTCCACGAAGTTGTAGATCGCACCGTTGAACACGATCGTGTAGCGTCCGTCCGCGCCCGTCATCGGCATGTGGCCCGCAGGCGACAGGTCGAGAATCGCGAGGCGACGCGACCCCAGGCACGCCGCGTCGTCGCTCCAGAGACCGGCGTCGTCGGGGCCGCGATGGGTCATCTCGTCGCGCGCGACTGAGACGCGACCCTCCATCGCAGGCGCATCGGTGCCGGCGTAGCCGATGATGCCGCACACGGGCTTACGTCTCCTTCATGCCGCCGCCATGCAGCCGCACGGCTTCGGCATAGACGTCGCGATACGCTTCAGCGATTCGTCGCCACGTGAACTCGCCAGCGCGCGCGACGCCCGCGGTCGCAAGCCGCACGCGCTCGTCGTGATCCCCGAGCAGTCGAAGAACCGCGCCTTCGAACGCATCATCATCCGCGAGCACGCCGAACCGTCCGTCACCCAGCAGCTCGTTCGCGCCCGTATTGGGGGTCGCCACGACGGCCGTTCCGCTCGACATCGCCTCGAGGTACGGAATGCCGAATCCCTCATAGGTGCTGGGCAGCGCGAATATCCACGCTGCACGATAGGCACGCGCGAGCGTTGTGTCATCGGGAAATCGTTCGAAGCGCACGCGCGAGTGCGGTGGCGGCGCCGCGTCGCAGACGAAATGCAGTTCAACCGAGGGATGCTCGGCGGCGATGCGCTGCGTGAAGACCTCGTACATCCAGCGTCCGCGCTTTCGTCCCTCCCACGTGCCGACGTAGAGGATCGTCGGCGTCGCGCTTTTGGCTCCGGGCGTGAACAGCGCCGCATCGACGCCGTTGCCGATCACGCGGTCGAGTCCGTTGAGCGTTGCCGCATCGCGTCCGACACCCACGGCAATCGTCGCCAGGCGCGCCGACATCCGCTCGAGCGGATAGACCGCGCGTTGCAGCAGACGTCGCTGCCAGCGCGTTGCGCCCTGCGATTCGCGCAGCGCCGAGCCGTGCATCGTTCGCACGGTTGCACGCGGGCGGCGCAGCACGAACCAGTCGTCGCCATGGTAGTGCACCACGTCCACGTCGCGCGCGTCGAGACCATTGAGCAAGACAGGAAGCACGAACAGCCGCCCGGCGCGCGAGTCGCGCAGCCAGGGCGTGCCCGGGTAGAGCAGCCGATGTTGGTATCGCGCGCCGGCTGCGGCAGCGGAGAGACTCGCGACGGTCACGGGAACGCCGATGTCCACGAGCGCATTCGCGAGCCGGTGCACCGCGACCTCCACGCCGCCGGGCTTGCGATCGGCCTCGGGCAGCGTCGTGTGGAACATCAGGATGCGCGGTTGCGTCACCGCCGGCTCAGCGCCTGGCGGTACACGTCGAGCGTGCGCGCTGCGATCGCGCTCCAACTCAACGACTGCACGCTCACCTGCGCGGCGCGGCGCATCCGCAGCAGCGCGGGACGATCGGCAGCGAGACGTAGCACGTAATCCGCGAGCGAGCGCCCCGATTCATCGTCCATCAGCAACCCCGTGACACCGTCGTCGATCACGGTGGTCGATCCCCCCGCGCGCGTGGCGACCGGTGCCAGGCCACTCGCCATTCCCTCGACCAAGCCCAGGCTGAATCCCTCCGTCCAGCTGGGATGCACGAGGACTTCCGCACCGCGCAGCAGCGTGGGAAGGTCGGCCGGCGCGTAACGCGGCAGCACGCTGATGTTCCCGCGCGTTTCAGGCCCGAATGCACTCAGCACGGTCGCGGCGTCGGCCCCCGTGCCGAGCAACTTCAGCGTGAACGCCACTCCATGCTCGTGAAGCGTACTCACCATCTCGGCCAACGCCGCCGTTCCCTTCAAGGCCACCCAGTTGCCGATGAAGGCCAGCGCGATGGACACCCGCACATGATCCTCCGGCGGCTCGAGCCCCAACATCCGGTCGGGCAGCGCATTGGGAATCACGGCAGACGTTGCCATGCGTACGCCGAGCGAGTTGACGGCCAGGTCGCGGTCGATCTCGTTGAGGAACACCTGTGCGTCGGCGTGGACGAGACTCTGTTTCACCTCCCACAGTCTCACGCCGCCGTGATACAACGGGTACTTCCACGACAACTCCATCTGCCCACGCTTTGCGCGTGCTCGCACGTCGTACGACGTCGTGTGCTCCAGGCCGTGCGCGCGCACGACGAGCGCCGCACGCGGATTGCCCGGCCGCCCGCGCCGCGCCCACAGCCACGCGTCGCCAGTGCTCGCGTCCACCACGTCGTACGCGTGCGCCGATCGGGCGAGGTGCGACGCCACCTTCCACGGAAAGGCGAGCATGCGCGGCACTTCGCGTCCACCCGGCGCGCCGAACGCATCGTCGAACGAGTAGTACGTCGCCTCACATCCGAGCTCGCCGAGCGCAGTGCCCAGCGCGAGGGTCGCGCCAGTAACGCCACCGGCCTTGCTCAGGTGATGGTGCACCACGAAGTGCACGCGCAGTGCGGCGTCAGTCAATGGCGAACGCGAACCGCGGCGCGTAGGCCGCGGCCGGCCAGCCGGGCCAACGCTCGTAGCCAGCACTTTCCTCCGGCGTGACCTCGAAGCGGACCACCGCATCCAGCTCGTCGAGCCGCTCGGTGGCCGTCGCGAGCGTGAGCCCCACCGTGTAGATGCCTGCACGAATCCGAACGTCGTGCAACGTGAGCGTAATCCGCCGTGTGGAACCCGCCGCGAGGTCGAACCACCCCTCGGCAGCATCCGTCGAGATGCCGAATGCGGGACGTCCGCGCTCGTCCATCGCCTCGACGCCGAGCAACACGCGCTGCACCGCAGCACTCGCGGCCACGGTGACCGTGACTTGCACCGACGACCCCGGCACGATCGAATCCAGCGACCGGCCGTCCGCATCCACCGAGCACACCTGGATCGCAGTGCACCGGGCAGCCGTCGGCTTCGAGCGCGGCAGCGACGTGAGGTCCACCTCGGCATCCGTCGTCGCCATGGTCACGCCGGCCGAGTAGAGCCGGGTGATCTCGGTCGCGCTCGCGTCGGCGACGACGCGCCCCGCGCTCAGCAGTAGCGCGCGGGTGCACAACGACGCAACCGCCGCGAGGTTGTGGCTCACGAACAGCACTGTGCGTCCCTGCACCTGCCGCACCTCGCGCATCTTGCCGAGGCACTTGTCCTGGAACGCCTGGTCGCCGACGGCGAGCACTTCGTCCACGAGCAGGATGTCGGCGTTCGCGGTCGCCGCGCACGCCAATCGTACCGCCATGCCGCTCGAGTAGCGCTTGATGGGGACGTCGAGAAACGCCTCGACGCCGGAGAACGCGACGATCTCGTCGAACCGCGCGCGGACCTCGGAGCGACGCATCCCGATGAATGCCCCAT
>JBKJMP010000498.1:0-13946 GCA_046596395.1 Gemmatimonadaceae bacterium | reverse complement strand
TGGCGTGGATTTCCGGTTGTGGCCCCATGACATCCGGCTGTCCAAGGCATGGGCAGTCGCTTTGTGGGGCGCTAACGTCCTCACGCTCGAGGAGAGCAAGGCACTCGAGAAGGGGTTGCATGCCGTCGCACGCCGGCTCGAGGCGGGCGAGGACATTCTCCTCTCCGATGAAGACGTGCACACGCTCATTGATCGCCTCCTGCACGAGGAGGTGGGTGATGTCGCGTCCAAGCTGCACACGGGACGTAGCCGCAACGATCAGGTGGCGACAGCCACGCGCCTGTGGACCATGGACGCGTGCCAGCGTCTGGACTCCGCCGTTCGCACGTTGCAGCAGGCGATGCTCGATCAGGCGACGCAGCTCGAGACGGCGCTCATGCCGTCGTACACCCACCTTCAGCGCGCCATTCCCGTTTCGGCCGCGCACTGGTTGCTCTCGCATTTCTGGCCACTCGAGCGCGACCGGACACGCCTGCGCTCCGCGCAACGTTCGGCTGCGGTCCTGCCGCTCGGCTCGGGCGCCGTCGCAGGCTGTGCGTATCCAATTTCGCGCGTGCTCCTTCAGGGCACGCTTGGATTCGACGCGATCTCGCCGAACTCGATCGATGCCGTGAGCGATCGGGACTTCATTGCCGAAGTCCTCTTCACGTCCACGATGATCGCGGTGCACCTCTCGCGGCTCGCCGAAGACCTGATCATCTATGGCTCGAGCGAGTTCGGGTTCGTGCAGTTCGGCGAGGGATATACCAGCGGGTCGAGCATGATGCCGCAGAAGCGGAATCCGGATGCCCTCGAGCTCGCGCGCGGATCGGCCGCTCGCATGCTCGGCGACCTCACCGCGTTGCTCGCAACCTTGAAGGGCCTGCCCACGAGCTACAACAAGGACCTGCAGGACGACAAGCGCACGCTGTTCGATGCGACCGATACGTTGCTGCTCGTATTGCCTGCCGTTGCGGGTGCCCTGGCCGAGTGCGTGTTTCGCCGCGGGCGTATGCAGGCGGCGCTATCGAGCACGATGATGGCGACCGATCTGGCCGACTACCTGGTCAGGAAGGGCGCGACCTTCCGCGAGGCGCATGGCGCCGTCGGCAAGCTCGTTCGCGAAGCAGAGGCTGGCGGTCTGGAGCTCGGAGCGCTGCCCGCGTCGTCATTCGCCGACGCGCACGTGCTGTTCGCTGCAGACGTAGCGGATGCGTTGAGCGCCGAGCGATCCGTTGCCCAGCGGGAGGTGGAAGGAGGAACGGGGCCCGCCGCCGTACGTGCACAGCTCGATGCCGCGCGCGTGGCACTGTTGCCGCCCCCGACACCGCGTTCGAGCAACGCGGTGTAGGCGAGCCGACGCACGACCACGGCCGGGTACCGCCCGGACGGCACCTCGACCGTGTCGCGCCGGAGTGCCCGTGAACTACCGGGTTCCGATCGGGCTTGAAATACCGTGAAAGCAATCGCGTCTGCCCGACGCCGACGCGAACCATATCGTGCTTCGCGAATCTCTTGTACATGACGCCGTGATGCAAGCGTCAATCACAGCGCATTATCCGTGCGTCGCGAAGACCTGCGTCTTTCCGCCGGCGCCGAACGCGATCACCTCGTAGCGATCCGTGCGTCCCGGTGCCTCCATGCCTGGCGAACCGGTGGGCATACCGGGCACCGCGAGACCGATCATCCCTTTCGGTGCGGCCGCGAGAAAACGCTTCACGTCGCTCGCGGGCACGTGCCCCTCGATGACGTACTTTCCCGATACCGCCGTGTGGCACGAGCGCAGGGCACCCGGAACGCCGAGGCTGTCCTTGAGTGCATCCATGTCGGAGCGGTCCCGTCCGGTCGCCTTGAAGCCATTCGCGCTGAGATGCGTGACCCACTTGGTGCAGCATCCGCAGGACGGGTCCTTGTAGACCGTGATCGCTGTCGCAGGCGCGCCCGCGTGTGCGAGACGCGATGCCAGCACAGTCGCACCGGTGGCGAGCGCAGCGGCCTTCAAGGTCTCGGCTACCCACCGTCGCCGCGTGATCGTCGTGTCGAGCGCCATGGCGCGACCCTCTTGTTGATGTTCCGTCATCCGTCCTGCTACACCAGAAACCTACTCTGGATACTTCGCGAGGTCGACCACGTCCACGCTCACGGGGGTTTGCCTGATCTTGCTGCGGCGCCCGCGCTTCTTCTGCGCATAGAGCTCGGCATCGGCGCGCTCCATGGCGTCACGGAGGGGAAGGGCAGGATCGAGCGGGCTCGCGCCCACACTCGCTGACACGATGTACGGAAGGTTGGCCGGCGATTGTGCGGCGATTGCGGCGTCGAGCCGCATGCCGATCTGCTGCGCGGCTTCCTCGCTCCCCTCGACCATCATCGCGACGAACTCGTCGCCGCTCCAGCGTGCCACGATGTCTGCCTCCCGGAAGATGCTCCGCAGCGCATTGGCCACGATGCGAATGGCGGTATCGCCCGACGAGTGCCCGTGTTTGTCGTTGATCTGCTTGAGGCCGTCCAGATCCGCGAACACCATCACGGGCGTTCGGCCATTCCGGCGCGCGCGAGCGAGCTCCTGCTCCGCGAAGAGGGTGAAGGCGCGACGGTTCTGCAGTCCGGTCAGTTCATCCACCAGGGCCAGTGCGTGGAGGTCCCGCTCGTATCGGAGCTGAGAGGTGATGTCCCGTGCGAGCAGCACCATCGCCGGACGGTCGTGATACACGCATGGGCTCGATGCGATCTCCACGTCGACGACGTTGCCGGCGGTGCCGAGCATCTTTGCGCGCGCGCGTGGCGTGCGATCGGTGGACGTTGCCTGCTCGACGGTCTCCTCGGCGAAGGCGTCCCGTGTGTCCGGATGGACGAATTCCCCCAGGTCGCGGCCGACGAGCCTCTCTTCCGCTCCAACACCCAGCAGTTCACAGGCGGCTGGATTCGTGAACAGGATCTTTCCACTCGCGTGTACCACGACGGCGTCTGGAAGTAGTGCGAGTAGCTGCCGGTACCGTGCTTCGGTTTCCTTCAGCGCGCGCAGCTGGCGACGCGCACCGATTCGGCTCATGGCCAGTCCCGCGCCCACCGTGATGGCAAGCCCCAACGCGGTCCAGGCGATCCACACCGGCAGCCCATGCGAGCTCTCATCGACGTGAACGTCCTCTTCGTCCCTCGGCACGATCTGCCAGACAACGGGATCGTCGGCGTTGTCCTGATACGGCGTGACGACGCCGGTGACGGCCAGGCTGTCCTGCGCTTCGACGCGGCCCATGTCGATCGGCGCTCCGTGGTTCGCTGGAACCCAGACCGTAACCGTGCCGTGTGCGGCGGACGCGGCATCACGAAGCCGCAGCCACTGCCCTCCTTCGCTGCGTCCGAGCGTCGCTACGCGTCCGTGCACCCGCACCAGGCGTCCTGAATGCTTGGCGATGGTCGCGGGATCGATGGGAAGCATTCGCGGCACGATGATTCGGCGCGGTGCCTCGATGACCGTCAGGCTGCTGATCACCATCTCGAGATTCCCGCGGTAGCTCTTGATCGCGCCCGTCGCGACGACACTGTCGCCCTCGTGGACGTTGGCCTGGGGGTTCCGTGAGAAGATGCGGATGCCACCCGTGGAATCCTCGATGGCAACATCGAACGCGCTCGACTGCAGCTTTCCCGAGCTGACCGACGCGCGGCCGGAGATAGTGACTTCGCGATCGGTGTCTCGATTCGCCACGGCGTCGGCAATCGAGCGCGCGGGCGCGGTTGCCGGCGGCACAGGCGTCTGCGCTAGCGCAGCAACGTCCCGTGCGACGGTGGCAACAATGGCGATGGCCAGAAGGAACGACCGGCCGCTCATGGCTCGAGAGAATGGGTGGTTCTGTACGACGTGGAGGGTGCCTGAACAGCGCAAGCTAAACACTGCGAGCCCATCCGTACATTGATGCGTGCATGCGTCAGTGCGAGAGATCGGCGCCGCGCGCGGCGGCGAGGAAGGCGCGAAGCTTGGCATCATCCAGGCGGCCCTCCGTTCGTACACCACTGCAGACGTCCACGCCGAAGGGACGCACTGTTCGGATGGCGTCCGCAACGTTTTCCGCGCGAAGTCCGCCGGCGAGGAACAGGGGAATGGCGACGGCGTCGCGAATCGCTCGGCTCACCAGCCAGTCGTGCGTGCGGCCCGTTCCGCCCAGCTCCTTTACCGCTGCACCGGGATTGCCCGAGTCCAGCAGGATGGCGTCGGCGCCTTCACCCTGACGGCGTGCGTCGTCTACGGAGCGCTCTCCCTGTACGTGAATCACCGGCATGAGCGCGACACCGGGACGTCGCGCCCGCACGCCACCGAGCACGCCATTCGCGAGCGCATCGACAATCTGCAGCACTGTGGGCTGGAACTGGTCGAGCTGCGCGACGATAGCGGCTTCCGTCTGTCGCGAGGTCAGGAGTACCGACGCCACACGATCGCCGATCCAGCCGGCAATTGTCGTGATGTCGGCATCCGCGATGACACCTGGCCCGCTCGGCATCGCGGATACGAGTCCGAGTGCATCAGCGCCGGCACTCAGCGCCATCTCTGCTTCGGCGATGGATGCGATGCAGCACACCTTCACCCGCAGCGTGCCGGTTCCGTGGTCGAGGAGGCGAGCGGCTGCGCTCTTCAGCCTGTCGCGCGGCATCGAACGCAGACGGCGCTGGCGCCCAGGTCGACGATCAAGCGCCGGACGAAGCTGCCATGCAGGTGCTGAAAGCACAGTATGCGCCGGCACTTCGTGCAGACGCCTCCCTTGATCAGGTCCACGCGACCGCGGCATTGATCGCAGTCCGTCGAGACCTGTGAGCTTCGGAACACCTCGAAGGGAGACATCGGTGGCTATCGCGACGCGGTGGCGACGTCCATGAGGAACCTCACAAGCCCGGGATATGGGTCGCTCGTGTTGACCTGGATTGCAACTGCGACGCCCGTCGCGGGGATGTGCATCATCTCCGTCTCCGTCGCATAACCTCGGAAGAATCCGCTGTGGCCGTATGTCACACCCGCTGGCGAATCACGGATGGTGACGCCGAGTCCGTAGCGCGTGTTCGGGCCGAGCTTGGCCGCGATGCCGTCGAAGACGCGCGGCAGCATTGCGGGATCGAACACTTTGCCCTCGTAGACGAGCCTCGCCCAGCGCGCGAGGTCTTCCGCCGTCGAGGCGATGCCACCTCCGGTCCACTCGAATGCCGGGTTTATGATCATGCGCCCGTCAACCAGCATGGCCTCGGAGCCACCGAACGCGTTGCGCTTGCCGGCGTCGCCTTGCACCAGCCCCGGAACGACGGAACCAGTGACCGGGATGGTGTTCGTGAGGCCGGGCCGCGCGAGGATTCTGTTTCGCAGGAGCGTGTGATACGACTCGCCGGTGATCTCCTCGAGAATGAGGCCGAGGACGATGTAGTTCGTGTCGGAGTACTCCCAGCCGGCGCCCGACGCGAAGGGAGGATGCAGGTCGAGGACGAACGCGACCTCCTCTTCAGGTGTCCACGCGCGCTGCGGATCGCTGGTGAGCGTATCGGAGTATCCGTCGCGACTGAGAAGGTGCGTCCGTCGCGCAGGGCGACGCCGAGTGTTGCGCCTGGGAATCCTCCAGCAGTGCACATTGAGTCGAGCTTGCGCTGACCATCCGCGATGAGTGCATCGGGGCGTGACGCTGCCTCACTGCGCGGCGCCGACGTGGCGCACGCAGTGAGGACGGCCGAGAGGGCGATGAGCGCGGAGACTCGCATGCTGTGCAAGGCAGGGGAGGGACAGCGAGTGGAGATCCTGTCGGCGTGCATCTCTGAAAGCTAGAACATGATGCCGAACGTGATGGGAATGAACTGATAGTTGCTGGCGGTGTTCGAGTCGCCGAGCATCACGTGATACCGCGCCTCGAAGAATGTGCTGATGCCGCTGAGGGGAAAGCGTAGCCCACCTCCTCCGCTGATGCCGAGGCTCGTTTTGCCGGAATCGAAGCCGAAGTTGTTGCTCGTGATGCGCCGGTGGTAGGCGCCGAGCCCGCCGATGAGGTAGGGGGAGTCGGGCTCCTTGCTCATGTTGAAGATGGCATTCGCGGTGCCGGTGATGATGCGAACGTCTCCATCGACGTTGTTCTTGTAGTTCATGGAGTTGATGCCGCCCTCGATCCGGATCGTGACCGGTAGTGTCGTTCCGCCGAAGTTGATTCCGCCGGCGGCGTTGTATCCGATTCCGGTCGCGTCGCCCAAGGATCCGACCGGCACGCTCGCGCCGCCGGCGATGCTGATTTGCATCTGAGCGTGTGTTGCGGTTGGCACGGCGAGAAGTGCGGCGACGAGCGAGGTGAGAAGCCGTTTGGACATGGTGCTCCGTGGTTCGGGTTGAGTGCATCTCGTCGGATCGATAAGCGTGCCACGCTCGTGGGGGCGGTGACGCAGATGCTCAGGTCTCTTCTATAAGGAGGAAGGTCGTGGGGTGGCGTGTTGGGCTTTTGTAGGTAACTTTGGTATGTTACTAGTTTTCTAGGAATATAATTGTTTGTGAATTAAACTACTTTTCTAGGAAATTATTGTGCGATACTATAGTGTTGCCGTTACATCGCTTGCGATAGACGCACCACATAGATGGACAGACAACCTTCTCTCCCAACACACCGTCCCCGACGTCATCGGCGTCAGTCGGGGCGTCGCTCGGCGGATCTCACACGCGGGTCTGTTTCGGCTTGCCGTCACGCGTGAGCTCCACGCGTCCGTCGGCCTCAGCGTCGCCAATGCGCTCCTGGCGGCCGATCGCCTTGTTGACCCGGCCAACGCTGGCGTCATCTCAATTGGACACGTCGGGGTGAGCATTGATCTCGCGGCGCTCGAACGTAGGGTGCAGGAGCGGCTGGCGCAGGCCCTGGAGTCCGCTCCTCGGCCTCGGCGGGGTCGTCCTGCCCGGCTGCGCCGGTAGGGTGCAGTGGAGGTAGGATGGAGCCGGACCGGTTTCGGATCTCGACCTCGGTGGGCGCCGGTGGATGCCGCAAATGGTGTTGCCGGTGTGGTGGCATCAATTCGCCCCCGTCCCTGGCCGTCGCGAGATATCCGCTCCTTGGCGCCGTGCCACGCACCCTCGACCATGTTGGTCGCGATGCTGCCGCCAACCTGCGGCGACGGCACGGACGCGAAAACGGGGCGATGCAGCATCTGCTGCTTCGCCCCGCCTCACGACTCGAGCTTCGGCTACGCCTTGGCCACGTTCTCGGCCGCCGGCCCCTTCGCTCCCTGCACGATGTCGAACTGCACCGCGTCACCCTCGGCAAGTGACTTGAAGCCGTCGCCCTGGATCGCACTGTAGTGAACGAAGCAATCCTTTTCCCCGTTGTCCGGAGTGATGAAGCCGAATCCCTTCGCGTCGTTGAACCACTTCACCTTGCCACTCGCACGCATGTCTCCACTCCTGGGTTGCTGATTGTCAGGCGGAGAACGTATCGACCCCGGAAAACTCGGTCAAGAGAACCCTACGCAGGGCGCATCGTTTTGCCGCCCGCATGGGCGTCGTCAGGGAATGGCCTTCACTCCCGTCACGAAGTAGTCGGTCTCACCGAAGCACGTTCCGGGCACGCCGCGGTGCTCCTCATAGGTGAGGGTGACCCGCGATCCCATGACCTTCGAGATCGCCGCGGCAATGCTGTCGTCACGCACGGAGAACTGGAATCGCTCGGGTGCGACACCCGGCACCGTTGCCATCGCGAGGTCGCCCTCCCACGTCTTGCAGAGCCACCCTTTCTGGGAGAATTTCTGGACGAATCCCGCCCGGTCGCCCTTCGAGTAGCTCCACGAGAGCGCGGCGACTGTCCACGCCACGAGCACGAGCAACGGCATGCCGACCATGCCGAAACCCACCAGCAACGGCCAGCGGCGAGCGCGTGACTTCGGTGTGACAACAGGAGTGTTCCCCTCGGAGGGCGGCACCGTCCGGTCGGTCGTGTCGCGTACGCGTTCGTCTTCGTCCATCGCGTTCCTCGCTCGGGTGATACCGTGTCGCTGTACGGCGCTTGCAGAAGTTACGCCGTTCGGCGGCGTCACACAGCCCGCGATCCCTGTAGATTTCGGAGACCTTTCGCCCTCCGCCCCGTGTCATTCGACCATCGCCGCCCAACCGTTACCGCGCTCGTAGGTTCTGTACCCGTTGGATCGGCGCACCCGGTGGTGGTGCAGTCGATGACGAATACCGACACAGCCGATGCCGCCGGTACCGCTGCGCAGGTTGCCGCCCTCGCAACGGCTGGGTCCCAACTCGTCCGCATCACCGTCAACAACGATGAGGCGGCGGCAGCCGTCCCGGAGATCGCGCAGCGCCTCGCGGATCTTGGCGTAAGTGTCCCAATCGTCGGTGACTTTCACTACAACGGACACCTCCTGCTCGCGAAGTATCCGTCGTGTGCCGCTGTTCTGGCGAAGTATCGCATCAACCCCGGGAACGTCGGCGGCAAGCGACGCGACGAAAACTTCCGTACGATCGTGCAACTCGCCGTCGAGCACGGAAAGACGGTCCGGATCGGGGTGAACTGGGGATCGCTCGACCAGGACCTGCTCACCAACATGATGGACGCCAACGCGGCCGCGGGCTCGCCCAGCTCGGCCAAGGACGTCTATATCGAGGCGATGCTTGCGTCGGCGCTTCGCTCGGCGGAGCTCGCGGAAGAAACCGGCCTTGGGCATGATCGGATCCTGATTTCCGCCAAGGTCTCTCACGTGCCTGACCTCGTGGAGGTCTACAGCCGGCTCGCCACACGGTGCGACTACCCATTGCACCTCGGCCTCACCGAAGCGGGCATGGGCATGAAGGGGCAGGTGGCCAGCGCAGCCGCCCTCTCCATCCTCCTCGCCCGTGGGATTGGCGACACGATCCGCGTGTCGCTCACACCGAAGCCGAACGGTGACCGCAGCGAGGAAGTGCTCGTTGCGCAGCAGATCCTCCAATCGCTCGGGCTCCGGAGCTTCGCGCCCCAGGTCACGGCCTGTCCCGGATGCGGGCGCACGACGTCCACCTTCTTTCAACACATGGCGGAGGACATCCAGACTTATCTGCGCGAGCAGATGCCCATCTGGAAGCACTCCCGGCCGGGCGTGGAGACGATGAACGTTGCGGTCATGGGATGCGTCGTGAATGGTCCCGGCGAGTCCAAGCACGCCAACCTCGGAATTTCACTCCCGGGAACGTTCGAGGATCCGAAGGCGCCTGTTTACATGGACGGCGCGTTCGTCACGACCCTCAAGGGGGACCGGATCGTCGAGGAGTTTCTCGTCATTCTCGAGGATTACGTGGCGCGAACCTACCCGGCAGCCGAGACAGCGAGCCTCGTATAAATAACTATTTATACTAGCTGTATTTCTCCAGACCCTCGGCCACTTCCCGGAGCTCGTCCATGATGGGTGCGTCGAACCCCAGTTCCTGAAGCCGGTCGTGCACGCGCCGGTACCAGCGCACGGTACCGAGCCGTCCGACGTTGAACCGCGACCATACGGTGTCGGGGTCCTGCGTGCGATTGAGGTCGGCAAGGATCGAGTTGCCATTGTGGATCTTGTCCGCGGCGCACACCCAGCGCGCTTGCTCGGACGCCCCGGCGAGACGCGCGAGGTAATCGTCCTTTCGCTCCTCGCTGGAGAGTTCGATACCCTCCTCGTCGACCTGTCGGTGCGTGACCGCGAGAACCGTCTCGAGGACCTCCGGGCCGAACTTGTCGCCGATCCGCTGCTCGAGCATGTCGCGCGTGAATCCATCGCGTACACAGTCCTCGATGACGTCGTGCAGTATGCCCGCGACGACGGTCTGCTCATCCTGGCCATACCGGCTCAGGATCACGGCCACGTTGGCTGGATGCGTCAGGTAGGGAAGACGCGTGCCCTTCCGGACCTGGCGGTCGTGGTGCTTCGCGGCAAAGGCGAAAGCGTGATTGATGCGGTCTGAGTAGCCACGGATCGTCATCAGGTCACACGAGACGGCAGTTGGCGCTGGCCCAGGGCGGAGAAGCGATGAGTGAAAAGATACGCGCTCACCGCGAAATCTGCGCGGCCAGCACGAGGTCGAGCAGCAGGAGCGCACATCCCTGCACGACGATCCCGATCCCGACGCCCACCAGCCCCAGCCGTCGACCCAGCTTCCATCCGCACGCGAGGAGCGTGACGCCCACCAACACGTAGCCGACGTCGAGCCCGATGTTGAGCCACAAGAAGCGATCCAGTCGTGTGGCAGACGAGAGGTCGCGCGGTTCGATCCGGGCCCACAAGCCAGCGGCGATCGCGACGTGCACGACCCCCCACGCGGTAACCTGAACGGCAAAATGCCGGAGCAGGGCCGACTCTCGCGCGCCGACACGTAGCCACGCCAGCAACGCCGTTCCGGCAAGCATGCTCAGCGCTCCCCACACCCCCAACCGCAGCAGATGTGCGCGCTCCAGCGCCTGGAGCGTATCGGCCCACATGGATGGCATTCGCGAAGAGTAGTGGGCATCGTTGGCGTATGGGATCGCCTCGATTTTTTTCGACGCCGGCCAGGTTTCGCACGTGGCTGGAGAAGAACCACGAGAGTGCGAGGGAGTTGTGGGTGGGCTACCACCGCACTGGCTCCGGAAAGCCGAGCATCACCTGGCCCAACTCGGTCGACGAGGCGCTTTGCTTCGGCTGGATCGATGGCGTGCGAAAAACCGTGGACGACACCAGCTACATGATCCGCTTCACGCCACGGCGGCTCGACAGCATCTGGAGCAACGTCAACATCGCGAAGATGGAAAAGCTGCTCGCGGAGGGGCGCGTGATGCCCGCCGGCGTTGCGGCGTACGCACGGCGCTCCGAGAAACGGTCGGGGGTGTACGAGTACGAGCAGGGAAAGCCTGCGGGCCGCAACATGCCGGCATTCGACGACGACGTGCTCCGGGTGTTCAAGTGCGATCGCGCGGCGTGGCGCTTCTTCGAAACGACACCACCGTATTACCGCAAGATGATGGCGTTCTGGATCATGAGCGCGAAGAAGCCCGAAACCCGTGCGAAGCGGCTCGCGAAGCTGATCGAGCATTCCGCACGCGACGAGCGCGTGTCCTAGCCGACGGTCGCCGGCTGCAGCCGCGCGCGCTCTGCCTTCCGCGTCTCCTCGAGCACGGGATCTGGCGCATTCCACATCACGAGCCCGCGGAGGTTGCCTCCGGCGGTGACGATCTCGTCCGTCGTGCGCTGAAGCTCCGCAATCGGCAGGCGTCCGGCGCGCGCGCAGTACAACACATCCGGAATCGGCATGGCGGCCGCCAGTCCCGCGATCACCTGTTCGGGCGACGCAACCACGACGATGGCATCATAGCGCCGTGACAGTCGTTCCATGTCGCGCGCAAGCAGGCCATTGACCTGCGCGACGGACAGTCCCGCATCGCCGCTGGTGACCACGTCGATCATCCGGTCCCGTCCGAGCTGCGCACTGCGGGTCACTTCCGGCCACTCCGCCGTTCCGTTGGCGAGGGCGGCGAAGCCCGGTCCTGGGCGAAGACGCAACGCCCGAGTCACGCTCGATGAGGCGCCATCGGCGTCCACCAGGAGCGTTGCGCGTGCTTCGTCCGCGGCAATCGCCGCGAAGTTCATGGCCACGACGGCCGAGATGTCCGGACTGTCCCCAGTGACCGTAAGCATGATCGTATTCGACCCTGCGGTGGAGATGGTCAGGTAGATGAGCTGATGACCGTCTCCTCCCCGGTCGAGGTATGGCGGGCCGGCCTTGTCCGCCGAGCGTCTCCCACGCTCCGGCGATGCTGCCAGTGGACGGATGAGACCGAGCACGCGGTTGCCCGTGGCGCGCTCCGCCTCGAATGCGTCGGCAACGCGGGGACGGCGTACCTCGTCGAGCAGCGCCACCCCGAAGCCGAGTACCGCACCGAATACCAGCGCGGCGGCGAGGATGGCGGAGGGAGAGGCGCCGACGCTCGCGAGGTCCTGCGCCCGCGCCTCGCGAACATCGAGCTGCACCAGCTCCTGTCGCTCACGGGCAAGGCGGCTGGCCACACCGGCTGCCGCTGCGCGCGCCGCACTGAGCTCCTGCATGCGCGCGAGCGTATCGGGCAGCGGGCGAGCGGCAATGGCAGCAGGAGCTACGGGGGGTGGGGGAGCCAATGCCGCGAGCTGCTGCCGCAGGAGGATTCGACGCGCGTCCGCGAGCGCCTCGATGTTGCGACCAAGCTCGTTCGCCCGCGCGGTGAGCGCGACGAAAACCGGATCGACCCCGCCGACGGCACTGTAACTTTCCCGCTCCCGCTCGATCTCGACCAGCGAATCGAGCATCGGCTTCACGCGCGGATCGCCCTGCATTGGGGCGGCCTGCGCGAGCGCTCGATAGGACCCGAGCAGGGGTGAATTCTCCGAGCGGGAAATGAGGCGCGACAGCAACTCGACCTGGCTCGTGAGGGAATCGCGCCGGGCACGAACGTCTGCGGTAATCAGGACACCGGTAGCTGCCGTGTCGGTCGCATTGGCGGCCGCGGTAGCCAGGACCAGTTGCTGGAGCTCGGCGCGTGCCTGGACGATCGACGCCTCGGCAACCGCGATCTGGCGTTGCGCCTCCATGAGCGCCTGCATCGTTGGTGCGGTGTCGGGGCGCAGGGCATCGGGCGGACGGAGTGCGGCCGCGGCCTTCCGGGCCTGTTGCGGAACGATCACGAGCGCGAGCAGCGAGGCGAGGAACGTCATGATGCTGACCCCGGTAATGAAAACCGGGCGCCGCAGGGCATTCCGCGCGCGTGCAGCCATCCATGCGGCCCTCGTGGGCGACGGCGGACTTGAACGTCGACGAGAAGGGCGACGGCGCGGGCTCATGCGTGGTGGCGGGTGCTGAAGGTCGTTGCCGGCTACTGCCGGCGATGATCAGGGGTCCGGCTGGTCGAGTCCGGAATGGTCCGGCTGGCTACCCATGCACGTCGTACACCACGGCGGCGGCGAGATGATCATCGAGTGCGTGGGTTGCCCGCAAACGACGACGGGGCGGGTGCATGATGCACCCGCCCCGCCGGACTTGCAGGTGAAAAACTACTGGATCGTGATGGAGCCGTTCATGTTCATCGCGACGTGCGGCGTGCAGGTGTAGGCGTACTTGCCCGGAGCGACGTTGGTGAACGAGATGGTGTAGGTCTCGTTCGGCGCGAGGAGGAGGGGACCGGAGAGGGCGCCCATCTTCGAGCCGGACGTGCTGGTAGCCGGCATGTTGGCATCGAGCTGCGAGGAGATCGCGGCATCGGTGAGGCCGGTGAATGCAACGTTGTGCGGGCCGCCGGAGACCATCGTCCACTTGATGGCGTCGCCAGCCTTGATGGTGATGTTTTCAGGGACGAACTTATAGCCACTCGCGTCGCCGACCATCTTGACTTCGTGGGTGGTGCCAGTGGCGGGCGCAGCCGTCGCCGTACCAGCGGCGGGGGTCGCAGCCGGGGTAGCCGCAGGCGTGGTCGCACTCGCCGCGGCCGCGTTGGCCGCAGCCGTGTCCGTAGCGGGCTGCTTCTCGCCGCCGCAGGCGCCGAGGACCGCCGCGCTCGTGAGGAGCGCAATACCGTAGAACCGCATTTCTTGAAGCCTCCAAAACTGGATAATGAATGTCACGATGCGGGGCCCCGCATCGCATTGTGAATTTATTCACAAGGTGCCCTCCGCGCAAACCGCCCACTCGAAGCAAGCGCGGCATGCTGACGCATCACCCTTGCATTCCCTGCGCCGCGGCGGTTGACCAGGCCCTCCGTCCCGCCTACCTTGCGCCCCATGATCGTCGCCCGCCCACACCACCACGTGCATCATCACCACGGCCTGACGGGTCGAGGGAACGCACGCGTGCACGGGTAAGCGACAAGCTTCCTACCGCCCTGCTGGTCTCCCTGGCCCGTCCTTTCCCGGACGGGCCTTTTTTGTCGTGTGCGCCCTTCGGTTCCCTCGCACTACCACTCATGCTTCGCATTGCATTGCCCAACAAGGGCCGCCTCTCGCAAGACGCCCGCGAACTC
>JBKJMP010000490.1:0-4517 GCA_046596395.1 Gemmatimonadaceae bacterium | reverse complement strand
ATTGGGCTCACCATCGCAGCCTTGGCGGCGCAGACGTTCGAGCTCGTGCGCGGCTATACGGTGCTGCGGCTCAATGGACGGTCGGCCACGGCCATGCAATCCGCGGTGTTCGACCGGTTGCTCCAACTTCCGGCGCCGTTCTTCCAGAAGTACACCGTGGGCGATCTCGTCGCGCGCGTGAGCGGCGTGAGCCAGGTGCGCGCGCTCCTCAGCGCCGCCGCGGTCACGGCAGTGCTCGGCGGCCTGACGGGGCTGCTCAACTTCATCCTTCTCTTCGTGTACGCACCGAAGCTCGCGGTGGTCGCGGCACTCTTTGCGCTCACGGTATCGGTTGTGATCGTGGTGCTGAGCTGGCGTGCGAAGAAGCTCGAGGACGGCATCCAGGCGGTGGCGGGCAAGCTTGCCGGGATGGTGTTTCAGCTCATCTCCGGCATCGCAAAGCTCCGCGTATCCGGTGCCGAGGATCGAGCGCTCGCGATGTGGGCACATCGGTATGCCGAGAAGGTGCGGCTCGAGATGCGCTCGGCGAATGCGCAGGATTATGTCGTTCTCCTCACGAATGCCTTTCCACTGATGGCGTCGATCCTGGTCTTTGGGTTCGCCGGGGCGATGATCGAGTCGCCCGAGGGGCTCGACGTCGCCGTGTTCGTGGCGTTCAATGCGGCGCTGGGCGCATTCCTGGCGACGGCGGTGGCGATGAGCAACACGGCCGTGAGCCTCGTGGAGATCCTGCCGCTGATGGAGCGCGCGAGCGTGATCCTGATGCATCCGCCGGAGGTGACGTCGGACCGGCCGAGCCCGGGCCGCCTGCTGGGGCGCATCGAGGGGCGCAACCTCTCGTTCCGGTATGCGCCCGACCAGCCATACGTGTTGTCGCAGGTGAGCTTCTACGCGGAGCCCGGGGAGTTCGTCGCGCTCGTGGGCCCGTCGGGGTCGGGGAAGTCCACCGTGCTGCGCCTGCTGCTCGGCTTCGAGACACCGGAGACTGGGGCGATCTATTTCGACGGGCAGGATCTCGCGTCGGTGGATGTGGGGGCGATGCGGCGACAAGTGGGCGTGGTGCTCCAGAGCAGCCGGCTGATGTCGGGCGACATCTTCACGAACATCGTTGGGTCATCCCCGCTCACGATCGACGATGCGTGGCAGGCGGCGGAGATGGCGGGCTTCGCGGACGACGTGCGCGACATGCCGATGAAGATGCACACCGTGATCTCGGAGGGCGGCTCGACGCTGTCCGGCGGCCAGCGGCAGCGCCTGCTCATCGCGCGGGCGCTGGTGCGCAAGCCGCGCATCATCCTGTTCGATGAGGCGACGTCGGCGCTGGACAACCGGACGCAGAAGGTGGTGACGGAGAGCCTGGACCGCATGCACGCGACGCGGATCGTGATCGCGCACCGGTTCAGTACGATCCAGCATGCGGACCGCGTGTACGTGATCGACGCTGGCCGGGTGGTGGAGTGGGGGGCGCCGGCCGAGTTGCTGGCTCAGGATGGGGTGTTCGCCAAGCTGGCGGCGCGGCAGCAGGCTTGAGTTCCCTTGAAACCCAGACCGCGGAACGCTGCTGACGCAGCAACTGCGCACGCAGACGTCGCAGCAACCGCGTTGACGATTCCAGAAAAGGAGAAAGAGAACAAGAGACAAATGAGATAAAAAGGACGGCGCTTCACTTCATCGAGATCGTAAAGACTCGAGACGCCGTAGCAGCGACCTCGGCGTACGCTCTTGCAGCGTCAGCAGCGTTCCGCGGTCTGGTCTTCAGACGATAACACCCTGCCCACGGTGCCAGCGTTAGCCGGCGACGATCGGGAGGTCGACGACAAACGTGGTGCCCTGCCCAGGCACGCCGGTGGACGTCGCGCTGATCGTGCCGCCGTGCCCCTCGACGATCTCCTTCGCGATCAGCAGCCCGAGTCCCGTGCCTCCGGCCGAACGGGTCGCAGAACCGGGCAGCCGGTGATATTTCGCGAAGAGCGAGGGGAGCAGCGACGGGTCGATTCCCGCACCGGTGTCCCGCACCGTGATGCGCGCGCGGCCACCACCGCCCTCGAGCGACACGAACACCTCGCCCTCGTCCTGCGTGTACTTGATCGCGTTCGAGAGCAGGTTCTCCAACGCCTGCTCGAGCTTCGAGGCATCGACGTCGGCAAGGACGTCGTCTCCGGGCAGCGCGACATGCAGCGTCTGGCGCTTGACCGCCACCTGGAGCTCGGCCGTCGTGGCCGCGCCACGCACGGTCTCGCGGAGGTCCGACACCTCGCGATCGAGTCGCAGGTAGCCCGCATCGATCTTCGCGAAGTCGAGATAATCGGTGATCAAGCGCAGCATCTTCTCGCCCGCACTCGCGGCGATCTCCACGAACTGCCCCTGCTTGGCCGTGAGCGGTCCGCCCTTGCCGTCCAGCAGCATCTTCGTCGCGACGCGGACGTTGCCCGCAGGATTCCGCAGGTCGTGCGTGACCATGGAGTAGAAATCCGCCTTCACGCGCTGCAACTGCTCGATCTCGTCGAGCGCTGCCTGCAACTCGCTCACGCGCTCGGCAAGGGAACGCTGGCTCGCGCGCAGCGCGGCGGCAATCTCGTTTCGGCGGCGCTGGTTGAAACACGCGCGCGAGTGATACCGCACGCGCGCCAGCAACTCGACGCGATCTGGCAGCTTCACCAGGTAGTCGCTGGCTCCGTTGGCGAAGGCATCGTGCTTCACGCGCGCATCCTCCTTGGTGGACAACACGACGATCGGTGTCTCGGCCGTCGCGGGATTGGCGCGGAAGCGCTGCAGCAGCTCGAGTCCATCCACGCCCGGCATGACGAGGTCCTGAAGGATCACCGTCGGTGCGATGCGCGTCGCAACGTCGACCGCCTGGAGCGGATCGGCGCAGAAGTGGAACGCGATGTCGGGCTGGTCGGACAGCAGGCGTCGCACCGCCTCGCCAACGAACGGCTGGTCATCAACGAGGAGGACCATGCTCGAGAGCGGCGGTACGTGATCGGCGCCGGATTCCTGGACGTGTGTGTCGGTCGATTCATGCATGCGGGTCACCTGACGTAGTGCTGGGGGTCGCCTGCCGTGCGCTGCCGCGCAGCAGGTGGGTGACGAAAGGAGCAATCCGATCGAGGGGGAGGACGTCGCTCGCGGCGTTCGCCTCGGCGGCCGCGCGCGGCATTCCATAGACGGCGGACGTCGCCTTGTCCTGCGCGATCGTGCGGGCATTGCGCGCGCGCAGGGTGAGGAGGCCGGCCGTGCCGTCGCGCCCCATACCCGAGAGCACGATGCCCACGACGAGCCCGCGCCAGTGCTCCGCCACGCTCGCAAACAACACGTCGGCCGAGGGGCGATAGAGGGCATCCGCCGGCTCGGTCTCGTAGCCGAGCGACCCGTTGCCACGCAGCACGAGGTGGCGGTCACCGCCGGCGACGTAGACGTGTCCCGCGCGCGGCACGTCGCCTTCGCGCGCGACCTGCACCGAGAACGACGCCTGGCTTCCGAACCAATCCGCCATCGATTCCACGAATTCGGCGTCTACGTGCTGGACGACGAGCACGGCGGTTCGCAGGTCGGCGGGCAGCTCGCGCAACACATGCGCGACCGCAGGCGGCCCGCCGGCGGACGCGCCGATCACGAGGAGTCCCGCGAGCGCCGGCTCGAACGGCAGCGCGGGTACGTAGCGTGGCGTCTGGAAGCGTGGGATGCCGAGCTGGCCGACGAGGCGGATCTTGTTCATCAGCGCGCGCGTGGACGCTTCCCCGGAGGCGAGGACGGGGGTGGCGACCACGTCGACCGCGCCGGCGCCGATGGCGGCGAAGACCTTGCTGGTGTTGCGCGTGACGTCGCCCGTCACGATGAGGATCGCGCACGGGGTCTGGGCCATGATGCGTCGCGTCGCCTCGACGCCGTCCATCACCGGCATGAGGAGGTCCATGAGGACCACGTCCACCGGATCCTCGGCGGACTTGCGCACGGCCTCCGCGCCGTCGCGGGCGATCCACGCGAGCGAATGCTCCGGTGCCATCGCGAGGGCGCGTCGCAACACCTCCACGGCGACGGCCTCGTCGTTCACGATCGCGACCCTCACGTCGGACCCCCGATGAAATCCTCGATGGCGCGAAGCATGGTCTCGTCGTAGAAGGAGCCCTTCGTCAGGTAGTAGTCGGCGCCGGCGTCGAGGCCGCGCCGGCGGTCCTCGTCTCGATCCTTGTACGACACGATCATCACCGGGATCCTGCTCAGCAGCGGATCGCCCTTGATGCGCGTCACGAGCTCGATGCCGTCCATGCGCGGCATGTCCACGTCGGTGACGACCAGATCGTAGTGGCCCTTCCGGATCGCGTTCCACGCGTCCATGCCGTCCACGGCCACATCGACGGCATACCCCTGCCCCTCGATCATCTTCCGCTCGAGCTCGCGGACGGTGAGGGAGTCGTCGACCACCAGCACTCGCCGGCGCGCCTTCGCCCTGGCAGCAGGCTCCTGTCCGATGGGTTCCGGGCGCGCTGCACTGGAGAGATTCGCGGCCGTGCGCT
>JBKJMP010000445.1:0-11650 GCA_046596395.1 Gemmatimonadaceae bacterium | reverse complement strand
TACCTGATGGGGTTCGTGCTCGGCGACATGGGGATGCACGAGGAGGCGCGCGACGTGACCCGCCGGGCGATTCAGCTGAACCCCACGCTCTCCCGTGCGCAGGCGAACCTCGCGATCGAGGAGCGACGCACGTCGCGCTCGTCGATTCCGGCGACGCCGGCTCGCGCCTCGATGCGCGTGACGCAGATGGAGGTGCACGCCGAGGGACAGCTGGCCCAATTCAACCTTGGCCTCGCCTTCCGGCAAAAGGGGTACTTTGGCGAGGCGCTGCGCGAGTACACCAAGGCACTGGAGCGCGGCGAGGACCGGCCGCTCGTGCTGCAGGCGATGGCCGAGGTGCACCTGCTGCGCCGCGAGCCACGCGCGGCGATCGCGCTCTACGACGAGCTGCTCGAGACGCACGCGGGGAGCCCGAAGCTCTGGAACGAGCGTGGCGTCTCGCTGCACGTGGACGGGCAGTTCGCCGAGGCGCAGACGAGCTACCGGCGGGCCATCGAGGTGGAGCCCGGCTATGCGTTGGCGCACAACAACCTTGGCGTCGCGCTCTACCACGGCGGCGACGCCGAGGGCGCCATAACCGCATTCCGCGAGGCGTTGCACGTCCAGGCCAGCTTTGCGAAGGCGCGCCTCAACCTGGCGCTGCTGCTCAGCAAGGGAAAGCGATACCAGCAGGCGCTCGAGGCGTACCGGCACGTGCTGGAGCTGCAACCCGAGGATGGAGCCGCGTGGAACGGGATCGGGCTCGTGCTCTCCGAGCTGCGACGCTCCGAGGACGCCCGCAACGCGTTCGCACGCGCGGTGCAGTCCAGGCCGGATTCGGCCGAAGCGCACTACAACCTCAGCTTCACCCTCTCCAATCTCGGTGACTTCGAGGGGGCGCTCCGCGAGACGAAGAGGGCGCTGGAGCTGGATCCGTACTACGTGGCGCAGAAGTTCGAGCTGGCGATCGATCTCGAGTACGAGGATCCCGATCTCTCGCTCAAGCCCGACCTGGGCGCGGAGCATCGTACCGACGACGCGGTGGAGGACTTCGCGTTCGACTCCGCCGTTCTCGATTCGCTGTTCGTGTCGTTGGCACCGGCGCCGCCGCCCACCGACGCGCCGCCGCCGCCGGCCGAGGAGGGCGATCCATTCCGAATGGCGGCGGACTACCTCGGCATGGGGCTCGTTGATCGCGCCGCCGCGGAGGTGAGCCGGGCGTTGTCTCGCGGAGCGCCGGCTGCGGAGGGTTTTACGCTCCTCGGCGACATCTATGCGCGACAGGGGCTGCACGGCGAGGCGATCGAGCGGTATCGCGAGGCCGGTGCGACCACGCCCGACGCGCTCCGCCCGCGACTCGGCGAAGCGTGGTCGCTGCTGGCCATGGATCGCGCGCGTGAGGCACGGCCGATCGCCGAAGCCCTGATGGGAGCGCATCCACATGCGGTCGATGCCGTGATGCTCGTCGCGGCCGCGCGCGCCGGCACGGGCGATCCCGCCGCGGCGCTCGCCGCGCTCGACGAGGCGCGCAAGCTCGCGCCCCAGCGCCCGGACGTGCACCAGCGCATGGGCGACATCGCGCGCTCCCTCGGCGACAACGAGGGAGCGATCTCCGCGTATCGTGCCGCACTGGAGCTCGACTCGGAATTCGCCGTCGTGCGGTTCCAGCTCTCGCGCCTACTGCGGGCCAAGGGGCAGCTGAAGGAAGCGGAGCACGAGTTGCACGCTGCGCTCGATGCCGTTCCGACGTATGCGGAAGCGACGCTCGAGCTGGCGTCGTTACGCCGCACGTCCGGCCACGCCGAGGAGGCGCTCGCGCAGCTGATCGCACTGCTGGAGCGCGATCCCTACCACTTCGATGCGTTGCTGGCACTCGGTGAGGCGCTGATGGCGCTGGGCAAGCGTCGCGATGCGGGGGAAGCCTTCCGGCGTGTGCTGCGATTCGATCCGTCGCACGTGGGAGCGCTCTATTACGAGGGGCTGCTCTACAACGACCAGAAGCGTTTCCGCGAGGCAATCGCGCGGTGGCGCCGTGTGATCGAGATCGACCCGAAGGGCGACTTCGCGCGTCGCGCGCGTCGCGACGTGCGCACGGCCGCGGACCTCCACGCGATCTTCTCGGTCGGGAAGGGCTGAGCATGGCCATCGAGGGACCGCTCCGCGAACTCGGCATCCACGACGTCTTCCAGCTGCTCGACCTCAGCCGGAAGACCGGCGCGTTACGGGTCACGTCGGACCTGCGCAGCGACGAGGGCAACGTGCTGTTCGACGGTGGGAAGGTCGTGCACGCGAGCATTCGCAGTAACCCCACGTCGATCGAGCGCATCCTCCGACAAGCGGGCAAGATCGGAGACGCGGACATGGCGGAAGTGGCGATGCTGCCCGCGGACGCCGGCCACGGGCTCGGCGACCGCCTGGTGCTGGCGCGCGTGATCACCCAGCGCGAGCTCGAGCGGCAACTCCGCATGGCGATCGAGAACGTGATCTTCGAGCTGATGTCATGGCGCGAGGGATTCTTCTCGTTCGAGGAGTGTTCCGTCTCGGACGTGCCGGTGGATGCGCGCATCCGCATCTCGACGGAATCCCTGCTGATGGAGGGCGCGCGCCGCATCGACGAATGGTCGCGCATCGCGGACAAGGTGCCGAGCCTCGGCGCGGTGCCCATGCTCGCGCCGGTGGAGGGTGAACGGGCGTCGGTGCTGGACCTGCTGCCGCACGAGTGGGAAGTGCTGATGATGATCGACGGAGCGCGCGACCTGCGCGGCATCGCCGGTGCGCTGGGGAGCAGCGAGTTCGACATCGCAAGGATCGCCTACGGTCTCGTGAGCACTGGTGTGGTGGCGCTCAAGGCGTCCGACCGACCGTCCCAGCGGTCCCTCGCGTCGGTGAACGACACCGCGTCGGAGCTCGAGCGCGGGCTGCAGGCACTGCACGCGGGTAAGCCGGCAGATGCCCTCGCCGCCGCTCGGCTCGCGCTGGAGGCGGCACCGGAATCCACCGAAGCACGACTGCTCGCCGCCAAGGCGCTCGGACGACTCACGCGGCACCAGGATGCGGTGGAGGAACTGCGGCGCGCCGTGCAGGCAGATCCGATCACGCCGGAAGTGCATCGCGACCTCGGCTTCGCCGCGGTGCGCGTGGGCGACTTCGCGAATGCACGAGCGAGCTGGGACCACTTCATCCGGCTCGCGCCGTCCTCGTCGGATGCGGGGCGCGTGCGCGCAGCGCTCGAGAGCCTCACTCGCCTGATGCACGTGCTCGAGGCGCAAGCCGATGTCTGACGAGATCCGGCGCATGAGCGACGAGCTCGCGCGCGATCCGGGCAGCCGCGTGTTCGTCCCGCTCGGCGAGATGCTGCGCCAGCGGGGGCAGCACGACCTCGCGCTCAAGATGACGCTCCGTGGACTGGAGCGGCATCCGCACCTCGCCGATGCGCACGACCTGCTGGCCCGCATCTCGGTGGACCGTGGAGACCTGGAGCGCGCGTTCGACGAATGGGACATGGTGCTGCGGATCGTGCCCGGGCACCTCGGTGCACTGAAGGGCATGGGCTTCGTGTGCTTCCGCAGCGAGCGCTTTGCCGAGGCAGAGCAGTACCTCTCGGTCGCGGCACAGTGGGATCCGAACGATGCGCAGGTCGCGAGCGCGCTCGCCAACCTCCGGGCAGTGAAGGCAGGGGCCGATGGTGTTCCGATGCCGGCGCCCGCGCCGACGTTCGCGAGCGACACCCGGTTTCTCTTTGCCGACGTGTTGCGCGACGATGCGCAGACCGCACTGCTGCTCGATCGCGACGGGTTCGTGCTCGCGGGAGCATACGTGAGCGCCGATGGCTCCGACGCGGCACAGGAGGTCGGCGCGGAGTTGAGCGGTGTCACCGATGCGGCGCGGCGCGCGACGCGCCATCTCGCGCTCGGCGACTGGACGTCGATCGTGTTCGAGACCGAGGTGGCGGTGGTCGCGATGGCGCCGTCGCCGCAGGATGGGCTATTGGTGCTCGCGACCTCTCGCGCCACACCCCTGGGACTGGTGCGCCGGTTGCTCGACCGCTGCGGCGAACATGCGCGGGCGTGGCTGGAGACGAAGTCCTGATGGCAACCGCATTCACCGCGATGCTCCAGTCGCTCTCGCGGCAGCGCGGCGTGACCGCGGCGCTCGTCGTGAGCGAGCAGGATGGAATCGTCGTGGACTCGAACCTCCAGATCGGGCAGTCGGGGGAGCGCGTGGCCGCCCTTGCCGCGTTTCTCTACCGAAAGGCGCGACTTTCGGCCCGCGCGGCCGGACTCGGCACCGCCACGTTCATGCAGCTCGAGGCGCCGAATGGCCGGTTGTGCGCCGCGGGCGCGGGTGACCTCGTAATCGTCGTCGTCGCGGCGGCCGCGGTCAACGTCGGACTCATTCGTGTCGAGCTGCTCCGCGCGGCCGAGGAGCTCGCGGCGCAGGGGCGGGTACGCGGGTGATCACGACTGTCGTCGAGACGTGGATCGAGCCCCCTCTCAAGCAGTTCGTCGTGGACGCCGGCGCCGAGCTGGCGCTGCTGCTCCACACCAGCGGGCAGGTGTTGGCGCAGCATGGATTCGCCCGCTCGGTCGATGTCATGACGGCATGTGCACTCGCGGCGGGCATTCACGCGACGAGCGGCGAACTCGGACGGCTCGTTGACGACCGGCCATTCCGGGGATTGCATCATGTGGGCGCCACGCGGCAAATCTTCGTTGCCGAAGCGCGTTCGCCGCGTGGGACGTACATTTTTCTGACTGTGTTCGGCTCGGAAAGCTCGATTGGTCTCGTTCGACTGTACTTTGAAGAGCTGGTCGCCGCGCTCGCCGTTGCGGCACCATCCGAGGTGATCACGCCCGCCCCCGCGCTGGCCGAACATTTCGAGCGGGACCTGAATCGCAACCTCGCAGTCCTCTTCGGCCGCGCCTAGGCCGTAACCGCGCACCCCCATCCTGCCTCGTGTCGCTCGTCAACTACGCCACGCGCGAGATCACCTGCAAGATCGTCTACTACGGGCCAGGTCGCTCCGGGAAGACGACGAATCTCCATTACATCTATGGACAGGTACCCGAGGACCGGAAGGGGAAGATGGTGTCGCTCGCCACGCAGACCGATCGCACGCTGTTCTTCGATTTCCTCCCGCTCGACCTCGGCTCCATCTCGGGCTTCACGACCAAGTTCCAGCTCTACACCGTTCCCGGGCAGGTCTACTACCAGACAACGCGCCGGCTCGTGCTCCAGGGCGCTGACGGCGTGGTGTTCGTGGCGGATAGCCAGGCGCGGCAGCTCGAGGAGAACATCGAGAGCTTCCAGGACCTGCACGCCAACCTCTCCGATCAGGGAATCGACCCCCGCATGATGCCGCTCGTGGTGCAGTACAACAAGCAGGACCTGCCCAAGGACCTGATCCTGCCAATGGCCGATCTGTCCGAGGCGATCAACTTTCGCGGGGTGCCCGAATTTGCGGCCGACGCATTGCATGGTCCGGGGGTATTCGAGACGCTCCGCGGCATCTCGGAGATCGTGCTTCGCCGGCTCAGCACGGGCGGCTCGGCGACGGCTTCCGCCAACTCGTAGGGCATGCAGGTCGACTCTCGCTCCCGTTTCGACAACTATGTAGTCGGCACGGCCAACCGGCTGGCCGTCGCGGCCGCGCATGCGGTCGCCGACACCCCGGGCGCCGTCTACAATCCCCTCTTCATCTACAGCGGGTCGGGGCTCGGCAAGACGCACCTGATCGGGGCCATCGGCAACCACGCGCTCGAGCGGTCACCGGGCCTGAGCGTGGAGTACGTCGCCCTCGAGGATTTCGTGCAGCAGTTGCACGCCGCGATCGCCGAGGGCGAGATCGAGCGCTTCAAGCAGCGCTACGGCCGCGTGGACATCCTGCTCATCGACGACGTCCAGTTCCTCACGGGCCGACGCGAGACGCAGTCCGAGATCCTGCGCCTGCTCAACATCCTGCACGGCAGCGGGCGCCAGATCATCATGACGAGCGACCGGCCGCCTGCCGAGATCGCCGACGTAGACGAGCGGCTCATCAGCCGGCTGAGCGGCGGGCTCATCGTGGACATCGGCGCGCCCGATTTCGAGACGCGCGTCGCGATCCTCCGCGAGAAGTGTGGTGAGCGCAACATCTCGTTCGCGCCTGGCGTGATCGAGGAACTGGCTCGGGTCGAGTTTGCGAACGTGCGCGAGTTGCAGGGCGCGATGAACCGGCTGAGCGCGCACCAGATGCTCGATGGGACGCTGACGCCGGATCAGGTACGCTCGATTGCGGGGGTGCCCGAGCCAGCCGCGCCGCCCGCGCGATCCTCGGTGGAGACCGACGAGTTCTTCAGCTTCCTCACGGACATCGCCAGTGCGGTGGCGGCGCAGATCGAGCCGTGGCGCGTGCGCGTGGGCGAAGCCGTGGCCTTCTGGGGCGGTGAAGGGTATCGCACGGCGGCGCTGGACCGGATGCTCGCCGAAAAAGAAACGCCGGCGAACTACGAAGCGCTCCTGCGCGGATTCGGGCAGGCCGTGGAACAGCTCCGCGACCTGGAGCGGCAGGTCACGGCCGTTGACCCGCGCCTCGGCGGCGACGAGCGGTTCCGCGATCCCGAGCGGCTCTCGGAGGTCATGGCGTTCGTGGAAACGGCGCTCGCCGGCGCGGTGCCGCCGGGAGGACCGCAAGCCGCCTTCGCGCGCCACGCGTACGAGGTCAGCTCGTCCAACCAGATGGCGGTCCGTGCCGCCGACGCCGTGGTCGCAGAGCCAGGCCATCGGTACAACCCGCTCTTCCTCGTAGGGCCGAGCGGGGTGGGCAAGACGCACCTGCTCAACGCGATCGGCAACGAGCTCGCGATCTCGCTGGGCGGACCGGGCAAGGTGGCGTGCGTCGGCGCGCAGGTATTCATCGAGGAGCTCATCGCCGCGCTCCAGGACGGCACGATCGAGCGCTTCCGCGCGCGGTATCGATCGGCCGAGGCGCTCCTCATCGACGACGTGCAGTTCGTCGCGTCGAAGGAGCGCACGCAGGAGGAACTGTTCCACGTGTTCAATCACTTTCATTCGGCGGGCAAGCAGCTGGTGCTGGCCAGCGACGTACAGCCGAAGTCGATCGTTGGACTCGAGGACCGGTTGCGCTCCCGGTTCGAGGGAGGGTTGGTCGCGGAATTGACCCTCCCCGATCGTCCGTTGCGCGAGAAGCTGTTCACTCGCTTTCTCGCGGACGTGCGTCTGCAGGCGCCAGCCGACCTGGTGGCCTACCTCGCGGACCGTCCCGCCACGAGTGTTCGCGAGATCATGGGCACCGTGCAGCGGCTGCGCGCGGGGATGGAGGTCAATGGCGGGACGCTGACGCTGTCGGCAGGACGCCGCATCCTCGAGCCGTCCGGACACACGCCCACGTCCGCGCCCGCTGCCGTATCCCAAGCGGCAGACACCTTCTTCCTGGACGATGAGAAGATCGTCTGGGAGTGGCCCGACGTCGCCGGACGGCTCGTCGAGGAGTTGCGCTGATGGCGATCAAGGGAAGCCTCAAGGAAGCCAGCCTTCCGGACGTGCTCCAGCTGCTCTCCATGGGCAAGAAGACAGGCTGCCTCGCCGTCACGCACCGCAACAACTTCGGGTACGTGTACTTCGACAAGGGGCTGATCTCGTACGCGTCGATCGTCAACCGGCGCGATCGCATCGGCGACATCCTGCTCAAGGCCGGCTCGATTACGCAGGCGCAACTCGACGCGGCCATCAAGGCGCAGACGCTGCACCGCGACAAGCGCATTGGCGAGCTGCTGGTGGCGCAGGGCGCGGTCTCGCGCGACGGCCTGCACGCGCAAATTCGCCTCCAGATCGAGGAGGCGGTCTACTACCTGTTCACGTGGACGCAGGGGACGTTCAACTTCGAGGCCGACGTCCGGCCCGAGGAGCAGGACCTCCTCGTCTCGATCAATCCGGAGTCGCTGCTGCTCGAGGGCGCGCGGCGCGTGGATGAATGGAGCCTGATCGAGAAGAAGATCTCGAGTCTCGACCTCGTCTTCGACGTCGATCACACGAAGCTCGCCGAAAGCGGCGTGGCGCTGCCGAAGGACCAGCAGTTCATCATGGAGCTGCTCGACGGCCAGCGCGACGTGAGTGGGGTGATCGAGGAGTCGGGGCTCGGCGAGTTCGAGGTGGGCAAGGCGATTTATGGGTTGGTCACTGCTGGCTTTGCACAGCGGGTAGGCAAGACGAAGGCGGTGGAGCCCGCCGTCAGCGACGCGCGCGTGGACGAGCACCGGAACCTCGGCATCGCCTTCTACAAGACGGGGATGCTCGACGAGGCAATGCGCGAGTTCCGGCGCGTGAGCGAGTTGCGCGAGAACGACATCGAGGCGCGCTTCTTCATCGGGCTCGCGTTGATGCGGCAGAGCAAGTGGTCCGACGCGGTCGCCGCGTTCCGCGACTGCGTGCTGCATCCGGGTGCGCGGCCGGCAGCGTACCACAACCTGGCGCACGCCCTGGAGCGGCTCGGACGCTACGACGAGGCGAAGACGGCGCTCGACGGTGCGATCAAGCGCGGTGGCGCCAAGGACGCGCGCATCCAGACGTCGCTCGGCGTGATCGCGCTGCGGGCGGGCGACATCGGTTCCGCCGACGCCGCGTTCCAGACCGCCCGCCCACTGTTCGGGACCAAGCCACCCACCGCGCCGTGGTTCCACTACACCGCGCTCACGGCCGCGCTGCTCGGTGACCTCGAGCGCGCACACACGCTGCTCCAGGAAGGGATCGCCGCCCATCCGCATGCCGCACCGCTGCACAACAACCTCGCCGCCGTGCAGGAACGCCGTGGCTACCATCCCGAGGCGCTGCACTCCGCCGAGCGGGGCGTGCAAGAGGACACGGGGTTGCCGCAACTGCACAAGAACCTGGGCGACTGCCACTATCGCGCGGCGCGGTACGACGACGCGCTCGAGTGCTACCTGCGCGCGACCAAGCTCAATCCCCGGCTCGGCGACGACGTCTACCTCAAGCTCGGCAACATCCGCTTCAAGCGGCAGGAGCGCGAGGAGGCGGTGAAATGTTGGGAGCAGGCGCTCGTCCTCGACCCGACCAACGCGATCGTCCGCACGAATCTCGACGCCGTCCGGCAGGTCCTGTAGCGTGACGGGGCTGTCCGACGCCGCGTTCGAGGCGCTCACGGCGAAGATCTCCCGCGACAAGGGATTCGGCTGCGCGAGTTACAAGGAGAAGTGCCTGCGCCGGCGCATTGCCGTGCGCATGCGCGCGCGCGGGGTGCACACGTATGCGGACTACGCACGTGTGCTCGACACCGATAGTGCGGAGTACGAGCGGCTCCTCGACGCGCTCACGATCAACGTGACCAAGCTCTTCCGGAACTGGGAGACGTACACCGTGATCGCCGAGAAGGTGGTGCCCGAGCTGTGGGGGCGCGACTCGGGACCGATCAGCGTCTGGAGTGCGGGGTGCTCGTCCGGCGAGGAGCCGTACTCGATTGCCGCGCTCTTTCACCGCCACGCCGAGATGCAGGGGGAGCTCGCGGAGCTGGCGCGACGGGTTCGGGTACTCGGCAGCGACATCGATGCGCGAAGCCTGGCCGCGGCCGCCGAGGGCGATTTCGAGGAAGGCGCGTTTGCCGATACACCGATCGAGCTGCGGCGCCGATACTTTTCGGAGACGGCCCCGTTCACGATCATCCCGGAGGTCCGTGGTCTCGTTCGCTTCGCGCGTCGCGACCTGCTCGCGGAAGCGCCGCCGCCGGGACCGCATCACCTGATCTGTTGTCGCAACGTGCTCATCTACTTCGATCGCGAGACGCAGGAAGCGCTGTTCGAGAAGTTCCGGAGCGTCCTCGCCCCGGACGGGTTCCTGGTGCTCGGCAAGGTCGAGACGCTGCTGGGCGCCGCGCGGACGCGCTTCGTGGCGGTTGATGGTCGAGAGCGCGTGTTCCGGCCACTGTGAGCGCGGCCATCCTGGAGGTTCGCGTGAAGGTGGCCGACTACGCCGTTCGCCGCAGCGGACACGTGATCGCGACCATCGGACTCGGGTCGTGCGTCGCGATCGCGCTGTACGATCGTGACTCGCGCGTGGGTGGCCTCGCACACATCCTGCTCCCGAGTCCGGCGATGTCACGCGAGACGTCGAATCCCGCCAAGTTTCCGGAAACGATCGTGCCGGTGATGTTATCGGAGATGCGAAAGCTGGGTGCGTCCGCGTCGGCGCGGGTGAGCGCGAAGATCGTCGGCGGCGCGAGCATGTTCGGGCAGCTGGTGTCGGGCTCCGGGATCAATGTCGGCGAGCGGAACGTGACGGCTACGCGCGACGTGCTGGCCTCCGCGGGCATCCCGCTGCTCGCGGAGGACACCGGGCTCGACTACGGCCGGAGTGTCTACTTCCACCTCGATGACGGGCGGGTCGAGGTGCGTTCGCTCAAGAAAGGCGATCGTGTCATCTAGGCCGGTCACTTCCGTCCTCGTGGTGGATGACAGCGCCTTCATGCGGCGGCTGATCACCGAGATCGTGGATGAAGCGCCGGAGTTTCACGTCGTGGGAACGGCACGCAATGGTCTGGATGCGCTGAAGCAGATCCACGCGCTCGATCCGCAGATCGTCACGCTCGACGTGGAGATGCCCGAGCTCGATGGCCTCCAGACCCTCGGGTACATCATGAGCGAATCGCCGCGCGCCGTGGTGATGCTGAGTGCCGCGACATCGGAGCGGGGCACGGACCTCACGCTGCGCTGTCTCGAGATCGGCGCGGTGGATTTCGTGCGCAAGCCGTCGGGGCCCATCAGCCTCGACCTCGCGACCATCAGTGAGACGCTGCTCTCCGCGCTGCGCGCCGCGCAACAGGTGAATCTCGGCAGCGTCCGACAGCTCGGGCGGCCGCGGATGCTCACCCCGGTGCACTACCGGCCGGCGCCTGGCGGCGCCACGCGCGCCGTGGCGATCGCCGCGTCCACGGGCGGTCCGCGTGCCCTGGCCGAGGTGATTCCGCGGCTGCCGGGCAACCTCGATGCGGCGATCCTCGTGGTGCAGCACATGCCCGCGGGTTTCACGCGCAGCCTCGCCGCGCGTCTCGATTCGATGAGTCACCTCCGCGTGAGCGAGGCAGTTGCCGGCGAGGCCGTCCAGATGAATCACATCTACCTCGCACCCGGCGGCCAGCACATGCGCGTGGTGGCGACATCACTCGGCGCGCTCCAGATCTCGCTGGACGAGAGTCCGCCGATGTGGGGGGTGCGTCCCGCCGCAGACCCGTTGTTCGTGAGCGTCGCGACCCATTTCGGCCGGCAGAGCGTCGGCGTGGTGCTCACTGGCATGGGGCGCGACGGGTCCGACGGCCTCTTCACGCTGCGCGCGGCGGGGGGCGGCGCCATTGTGCAGGATCGGGGGACGTCCACCATCTACGGGATGCCGCAGGCGGCGCTGCAGCGCGCCGGAGCAGATCGCGTCGTTCCGCTCGACCAGGTCGCGACGGCCATCGTCCAACTCCTCATGGCCCGTCCCGTGTTCGCCTCATGATCGAGAAACACTGGGGTCTGGCGCGACGCGCCTTCGCGAACTCGCCCGATCCGGCGTTCGTGTACCGGTCACCCGCCTTCGCGGAGGGGTTTGCGCGACTCCTGTACGATGCCACCGAGCTTCGCGGCGGGCTGTCGCTCATCACGGGAGAGATCGGGTGCGGCAAGAC